>CANDEE010000035.1 GCA_947383685.1 uncultured Pseudoflavonifractor sp. | reverse complement strand
ACCGAGTCCACCTTTCCTGTTATCGCGATGACCTCATTGGCAGCGGTCATGCCCACAAAGGCGTGGACCACCCCCAGGGCCAGGGGCAGCAGGAACGCCAGTCCCACCTGCCGGACCAGCGCCCCCCGGCGCATCTTCTCCGGGGCCCCCAGTTTGGCGAGAAGCTCATACCGCTGGGCATTGTCTGCGGCCTGGGAGAGCTGCTGGAGCGCCAAAACAGCGGCGGCGGTGACCAGAAACACCAGCCCCAGGTAAAGCCCCATATAGAGCACCAGAATTTTGGAGCCCATCAGGTCGTAGTAGTTGTCCAGCTTGTAATTCATCATAATATCCAGCCCGCCGCCGAAATTTTCCGCCTCGTCCAGAGCCATCCGCACCTGGTCGTCCACCTCCGGGGCGTTTCCGGCGTAGTTGATATTCACCATCTGCCGCCTTGGGAGCAGCAGGGCGGCCATCTCGTCGGGAATGACAACCACCCCGTCGGCGGCAGGGCCGTTGACGATGGCGTTGGGGGTGCGCCGGGGCGACTCCAGGCTCTCCAACTCCTCCAGCCCCCGGCCCGCCATGAGCCGGTTGTAATCTCGGAGGGTGACAGCGGCATAGAAGCCTGCGGCGGGCATCCCCGTGATTTCCGGGTCGTTATAGTATACCGTCACGCTCTCCACGCTGGCAAAGCATTTTTCCGTGTCTATTCCGGCCTTCCGGAACAGCTCCGCCACGTCGGTCTCCTCATAGGCCGCGTCCCGTCCATAGTTCAGCACCGTCAGGTCATAAGGGGTCTGGTCCCCCACGGTGGTGGTAATGGTGTCGTTCAGCCCCACCGAGCAGGCCGTGACCCCGATGGCCAGCAGCAGGAGGATGGAAATGACCGTATTGGCGCCGCAGTTGGTGTGTACCTTGCCGCTCCACTGGCGCAGCACAAACATATTAAGCCCCTTGTAGTATCCGGCGTGGCCCCTGGTGAGCCGCAGCAGGAACCCGGACAGGGAGCGAAAGAGGAGAAAGGTCCCCAGGGTCCCCAGCCCCAGCATGATAAACCACAATAGGTCGATGCGGAGCAGCCCCCGGACCAGCAGAATGGCGTAGGCCGTCCCCAGGGACACGCACCCCAGGAGAAACAGGGCCACCGCCAGCCCGAGAGGCCGCTGGGCGATCTCCTCGTTGGTCCGCCCGGAGCGGATCAGGTCAATGAGCCGTGACCGGGACACCGAAACCCCGGTGAACAAGGTCACCACCAAAAAAATGCACCCAAAATAGACCGCCGTTTTCCCCACCGCTCCCAGAGAGAGGGAGAAGGAGAACAGCTCCCCCGGGGTAGCCAGGAACATGGCGGTGGTTAGCTTGTCCAGCCCCCAGGAGGCCAAAACGCCCAAAAGAACGCCGGTCCCCAGGGCTGCCAGGCCAATGAGCAGAGTCTCAATGACCATCATCTGAGACACCCTGGCGGTACTCATTCCCAGCAGAAAATAGGTGCCCAGCTCCCGTTTCCTCCGCTTCATCAGGAACTGGTTGGCATAGAGGATCAGCCCTGCCAGCACCACAGCCACAAAGGCGGAAAACACGCTCATCAGCACAAAAATGCCTTCCACGATGGGGGACTGGTTTTTCTCCAGAAAGACCATCACGCTCTGGTCTCCCAGTGAGTTAAAGGTGTAGAACAGGCATACTCCAAAGGTGAGGGTGAGAAAATAGACGGCGTAGTCCCGAATGCTCCGCCGCACGTTCCGAAGGGCTAGCTTAAAGAACATGTTCGCTGTCACCTCCCAGCTCGCTTACCACCGCCAATATCTCCCGGAAAAAGGTCTTTCTGTCCGCTCCGCCCCGGTGAAGCTCCTTGTATAGCTCCCCGTCCCTAAGGAACAGGATGCGCCGGCACCAGGAGGCGGTAAAGGCGTCGTGGGTCACCAGCAGGATGGTGGCCCCTTTTTCCCGGTTCAGCTTGTCAAGCTGTCCCAGCAGCATCCCCGTGGACTTGGAATCCAACGCTCCCGTAGGCTCGTCCGCGAAGATGAGGGCGGGGCTTGTCACCATGGCCCGGGCCGCCGCTACCCGCTGCTGTTGGCCTCCCGACATCTGATAGGGGAACTTGTCCAGAACCTCCTCCACCCCCAGGAGCGCGGCGGCCTCCCGTGCCCGCCTCTCCACCGAGCGGGGGTCCGCCCCGCCAATGGTGAGGGCCAGGGCGATATTTTCCAGCCCCGTCAGGGTGTCCAGCAGGTTGCAGTCCTGAAAGATAAACCCCAGCCGTTCCCGCCGGAATTTGCTGAGGGTCTTGCCCCTCATGGCGGAGACCTCCGTCCCGTCTACCGTGATGGCCCCGGCGGAGGGGGCGTCGATGGTGGAGATACAGTTTAAAAGAGTGGTTTTGCCGCTTCCCGAGGGTCCCATGACCCCCACGAACTCGCCGGGAAAGACCTTGAAGTCCAGCCCACGCAGGGCCTGTGTTTTGCTGCCCTTCCCGCCGTAGATTTTTTTCAGTCCCCGCACACTTAAAATGGGTTCCATATCCTGCCTCCTTGATTTTGGTGAGGCCAGTATACCAAAGGTTTCTCAAGGAATCTTTTCAACGAGTTAAAGAAAAAGTGAAGCTTTTCTGACAAAACTGCCGGGCAGCGATTTGCCCATATGCCGCAGAAATTTTCTTTCTGCTTTTTCCTGTTTTGCGGTATACTTTTCCAATCAATTGTGGTATACTATACTAACCGTGTTCCACCATGAACGGCTTTCCGCGCTTGCAAAAGCGCTCTATGATAAGCAATCAGGACAAGGAGCCCCGGCGAGGGGGCGGCTCAACTACCCGGCGATACAGGGCGGGGTAGCACCGGGCGGCCCGCTGGCCTAATTTTGTTGTACTCCTGTCCTACATACCAATCAAAAAGTCCCTGTATCGCATTAAAAGGAGTGTAATCAACAACAAATGGCAGAAAAACTGAAAATCATCTCTCTTGGCGGCCTCAACGAGATCGGCAAGAACATGACCGTCTACGAGTACGGCAGCGACATCATCGTGGTGGACGCCGGTATGGGCTTTCCCGACAACGATATGTACGGCATCGACGTGGTCATTCCCGACTTTACCTATCTGATCAAGAACCGGGATAAAATCCGGGGTATCTTCATTACCCACGGACACGAGGACCATATCGGCTCCCTTCCCTACCTGCTCCGGGAATTGAACGTTCCCGTCTATGCCACCCGGATGTCGGCGGGGCTGATCAAGCTGAAGCTGGAGGAGCACCACCTGCTGGGGAAGACCCGCCTCATCACCTGCGAGGCGGGAGAAACCGTCAAGGCGGGCCGGTTTGGAGTGGAGTTCATTCATGTGAACCACTCCATTGCCGACGCGGTGGCTTTCGCGATCCGCACCCCTCTGGGCGTGTGCGTCCACACCGGCGACTTCAAAATTGACACCACCCCCGTCTCCGGGGGGATGATCGACCTGGCCCGTCTGGGACAGTTGGGCAAGGACGGGGTCCTGGCCCTGCTCTGTGACTCTACCAATGTGGAGCGTCCGGGCTATACCAAGTCCGAGCGCAGCGTGGGCGCCTCCTTCGACGCCCTGTTCCGGGGCTGTGAGGAGCGCATCATTATCGCCACCTTTGCCTCTAACGTGGACCGCATCCAGCAGATCATCTCCGTGGCGGCAAAGTACGGCCGCAAGGTGGCCATCACCGGGCGGAGCATGGAAAACGCCATCAAGGTCTCCTCTGAGTTGGGCTATATGAACATCCCGGCGGGGATTTTGGTGGACATTGCCCAGATCAAGGGCCTTCCCAAGAACAAGGTCTGCGTGGTGACCACCGGCAGCCAGGGGGAGAGTATGTCCGCTATGACGCGGATGGCCTTCAATACCCACCGGCAAATCGAAATTCAGGCGGGGGACCGGGTCATCTTCTCTGCCTCCGCCATTCCCGGCAACGAGAACGCCATCGGCAGCGTCATCAACGAGCTTTACCGCAAGGGAGCCGAGGTGGTGGACGAGCGGCAGGGCGAGCTTCATGTCTCCGGCCACGCCTGTGCCGACGAGCTGAAGATCATCCACGCCCTTCTGAAGCCAAAATTCTTTATTCCTGTCCACGGAGAGCAGCGGCACCTGAAGGTCCACTCCAAGCTGGCCCAGGACATGGGCATGGACCCCCGGAACATTGTGATCTCCGACATCGGAAAGGTCATCGAAATAGGCCATAATGCAGTCCGTATCAACGGCACCGTCCCCGCGGGCCGGGTCTTTGTGGACGGCTACGGCGTGGGCGATGTAGGCGCGGTGGTCCTCCGGGACCGGAAGCACCTGGCCGAGGACGGTATGATCGTGGTGGTCTGTTCCGTCTCCGCCGACGACGGGGGCCTCCTCTCCGGACCCGACATCATCACCCGGGGCTTCATCTATGTGAAGGAGTCCGAGGGTCTGATGGAGGAGCTGAAGACGGTGGCCCTGGATTCCCTGGAGCGGAGCCAGCGGGCCAACCGCTGGGACTGGAACGCCATCAAGGGCGACATCCGGGACGACCTCAGCGCCTATCTTTTCAAAAAGACCAAGCGCAACCCCATGATCCTGCCCGTTATCATGGAGGTGTAAGAAAAAAGCCTGCTTCCTTGGGAAGCAGGCTTTTTTTGCAGTTGCTCTCCGCGGAAAAATGCGGTAGAATAAGCCATATCAAAAACGCCCATAGGAGGGAAATCCATGAACGGTTGGAAAAACCAAAACCGCACCGGGGACGATCCCTGGGATATGCCGTCTAAAAAGGGAGAGGACAGGACCTCCGGTCCAGAATACAGGTCTCCACAGTTTTCCGCTCTGGTGGCAGTAAAGGCGGAAGGGAAGGGGGAGGAAACCTCCGGCAGTTACGGAACGGGGGCACTGGGGGCCTTTTTGGGCGCTCTCCTGGGCGCGGTTCCCACCCTTGCCACGGGCTACTTCGGCTTTGTCTCGGGCTGGCTGGCCCTGTTGATCCCCTTTGCCGCCCGAAAGGGCTACCGGCTTCTCCACGGGGCCAGAAGGGGCGGCTATGCCTTCGCTGTCATCCTGGCCAGCTCCCTGGCGGTGTCCACAGCCACATCGGCCTTTTTGACTTATCCCTATGGATTTTTGGCAGGCCCGGTTTTCTTTCTCCTGCCTATTATCTTCAGCTTCTTCGGCGCCTTGGCCTGCCGCCGGGGGCTGGAAAGTTATGTAAACCCAAAGCTGATGGAAACCATGGCCCAGTGGGCCAAGCAGGAAAACCGGGAAGTAGGGGGGACTGGGGAGCTATACGCCGCCAAACAGCAGTGGATACGTCCCCTGAAGGCCAGCATTCTGCTGTCCATGTTTCCTGAACTGGCGCTGGCTATCTTTCTCCTGATCCTGGCCGCACCCACCGACTCCCTGACCCTGATTTTTGCCTCTCTGGGAGCGATAATATCGGTTTTTGCCGTGATCTTCTGCCTGATTTTTCCCTCTCTGGGCCTTTTGCAGCCCAACGCGGTGGTCTACATCCGAACTGAAACGGGAAAGCTGTGGCGGGTGGTCCTGGCCCAGCTCAACAACCAGGAGGCCTACCGCTTCACCCACAAAAGCGGGGCCATCCGGGTTCTCACCTGGGAGCGGCTGGACGAGGCTGAGCGGGAGCTTGCAAAGTCCAATATCCGCCGGGCTATGGCCGATATGGAGCGGGGGAGCATCCTCCCCGGCAGTCTTCTCTACATGGCGTTGACCCCTTTGGAGGGGCTCCAGGTGCAGAAGGAAAACAAGTGGCGTTGGAAGGTGCGGTATCTGGACAGCCGGGGCAGAGGAAAGAGCGTCTCCATCCCCAAGGCCTATCCCGGCCTGTCTTTGACTCCCGGCACGCCGGGTCTGAACGCCCCGGTGCCCTTCCGCTGGGGCTTAGTCCTCTCCGCCCTGGCCCTCACCCTGGCATTTGCCATTGTGGGCGGCATGATAGGCGCAGGCTTGGAGGGGCCGCCAAAGCCCATCCAGCGGGCCGCTGCGACCGTCCAGGCTCAGATGTGAAAAAGGCCCTCCCGGCCAGAACCGGGAGGGCTTTTTTTCGGCGCTTAAAGCTTGCGGGAAAGAAGGCCGCTGGCCCCTACAAAGGCCAGGGAGTAGAAGATAATAACGGCAAACAGGGCCCAGAAGGCTTCCCGGCTCAGGGGAAGGATCACAAAAAGGGCTGCGGCGGCGGTAAAAAAGGTGACAAGTCCCGCCGACTGGAAGGCTTGCCGCACAATGGCCTGCTCCCGCTCATCCGTCTCTCTGACCTTAGCCTTTTTTTGGGCCTCTGGGTGGTTCAGGAGGTACTGGGTGCGAAAAAGCAAAATCAATGCCCCGGCGGAGATTCCGCTGGCGGCCCCCAGATAAAAGCCCTGGGCATGGTCATCCAAAACGCTTCCCGGTACCAGAAGAAAATAGCAGAAGAAGCCGACGATCCCTACCAACAGAAGGGCTGCCGCCGCCAACCGCCGCTGGCGCAGGGACTTTTCATAATTCCCCGTGGATAAGAGCATCAATTTCAGCAGCATAGGGATTCCTCCAATATCCGGACTTGAATTGTTCTGCGGTTATGGTCACTTTTGGCTTGGATTCCTTCTGGGAGAAGGGCTCTACTGCCTCCTGCGGTTCCTCGGCAAAGAGGAAGACCTCCTCAATGGCAAGCCCAAAATACCGGGCGATCTTGTGGGCCAGCAGCAGGGAGGCGTTAAAACGTCCGCTCTCCAGAGAGTTGATGGTCTGGCGGGTCACCTCCAAAGCTTCCGCCAGCTCTGCCTGGGAAATGTGCCGCTCCTTCCGAAGCTGGGCGATCCGGTTTTCCAAAAGCCTCATTCCTTTCTTGCAAAGATGTAAAGTTTACTTTACATTTTGAGTATACCAGCAGACTGCAAAAATGTCAAGTAAACTTTACATTTTTTTCTGAAGAAAAGGCCCCGCGGGATGAGCCTGCGGGGCCTTTCGTATTTTGGCGTTTCCTTACTTGTGGGGGACGTTCCAAATATTTTCCGCATACTCGGCCACAGAGCGGTCGGCGGCAAAGATACCGGAACGGGCGATATTCATCAGGGACATCCGGTTCCAGGCGGTGGGGTCCTGGTAGGTTCGGCCCGCCAGCTCCTGGGCGGCCCGGTAGCTCTCGAAGTCCGCCAGCAGGAAATACTGGTCGGCGGGACCGCCGGTGCCAAAGAGAAGGCCCTTGGCAAGCTCGGAATAGCTCACATGGTCGTCAAAACCGGCGGTGAGCTGGTCAATGACCGATTTCAGGACAGGATTCTGCATATAGTACTCGTGAGGGCTGTAACCCCTGCGGCGCAGCTCCTGGACCTCATCGGTACGAAGGCCGCAGAGGAAGATGTTATCATCGCCCAGTACCTGGTGCATTTCCACATTGGCTCCGTCCAGAGTACCGATGGTGACGGCACCGTTCATCATGAACTTCATGTTGCCGGTGCCGCTGGCCTCCTTGCCGGCGGTGGAAATTTGCTCGGAAAGCTCGCTGGCGGGCATAAGCATTTCCGCCATGGAGACCCGGTAGTTTTCCAGGAAGAATACCTGGAGCTTATCCTTACACATGGGGTCGTTATTGATGGTGTTGGCCAGGGAGTTGATGAGGTGGATGATGTCCTTGGCCACCACATAGCTGGGGGCGGCCTTGGCCCCAAAGAGGTAGGTCCGGGGGGTCATGTCAAAGTGGGGGTCCTCATGGAGCCGCTGCCACAGGTAGATGATGTGCAGCACGTTGAGAAGCTGCCGCTTATACTCGTGGAGCCGCTTGACCTGCACGTCGAACATGGCGTCGGTGTTGAGGGTGATGCCGCTCTCCCGCTTGGCCCAGGCGGCAAAACGGAGCTTATTCTCGTGCTTGATGGCGCCCAGCCGGGCCAGGACGGAGGCGTCGCCTACGTGCTTCTCCAGGCCGGAAAGACAGGAGGGCTGGAGAAGGTACTTGTCTCCGCCGCAGCATTCCTTGATGAGAGAATCGAGCTGGGGATTGACCTCGCTGAGCCAGCGGCGGTGGTCCACGCCGTTGGTCACGTTTTGGAACTTCTGGGGGAACATCTGGTAGGCATCGTGGAACACGTCGGCCTTCAGAATGTCGGAGTGGAGGGCGGAAACTCCGTTTACCGCCGAGCAGGCGCAGACGCACAGGTTGGCCATACGCACCTCGCCGCCCCAGAGGATGGCCATTTTCTCCACCTTGGACATATCCCCGTGGAAAAAGTCGGTAAGCTGCTTCTGATAGCGGCCGGAGATTTCCAGAATGATCTGCCAGACCCGGGGCAGCAGCTCGGCTACCAGGTCCTGGGGCCAACGCTCCAGGGCCTCGGCCAGCACGGTGTGGTTGGTGTAGCACACGCTGCGGCTGACAATGAACCAGGCGTCGTTCCAGGTATAGCCCTCCTGGTCCAGCAGGATGCGCATGAGCTCGGGGATGATAAGGGTGGGGTGGGTATCGTTGATTTGGAATACGTGTTTCTCATGGAAGTTCCGAAGGGTGCCGTATTCCGCCTTGTGCTTGCGGCAGATAGACTGAATGGTGGCGGAGGAGAGGAAGTACTGCTGCTTCAGGCGCAGGGATTTGCCCTCCCGGTGGTTATCGGCGGGGTAGAGCTGCTTGGAGATGATCTCGGCGTTGGCCTTTTTCTCCATGGCCTTCAGATACTCGCCCCGGTTAAAGTAGGTCAGGTCCACCGGGGAGGGACTATGGGCCTCCCACAGGCGGAGGATATTGGCGTGGCGGGTGCCGTAGCCGGCGATCTGCATATCCCGGGGCACAGCAAGAACCGCGGTATAGCCCTTCTGCTGGATACCGTGGGAGCCGTCGGGGTACCATACGTCCTCCACGGAGCCGCCGAAGCGAACCTCCTCGGCCTCGTCGGTTTTGGTGATGAGCCAGGCCTCGCCCTTGTCCAGCCAGTTGTCGGGCAGTTCCTCCTGCTTGCCGTCAATGATCTTCTGCTTGAAAATGCCCAGCTCATAGCAGATGGAGTAGCCGGTAAAGGGAATGTCCAGAGTGGTGGCGGCGTCCAGATAGCAGGCAGCCAGACGGCCCAGACCGCCGTTGCCCAGGCCCGCGTCGGGCTCCTCCTCAAAGAGGTCGGCGGCGGAAAAGCCCAGGGCTTCCACGGCCTCGGTGAGGGCCTTTTCCAGACCCAAGTTGTAGGCGTTCTTCCGCAGGGAACGGCCCATGAGGAACTCCATGGACAGGTAGTGGACCTGCCGGGCGTGCTTTTCCTGGACCTTGTCGGCAGTTTCCAGCTGCCGGGCGGAGATGATGTCCCGGATCACCATGGCGCAGGCCTGAAACATCTGGGCGGAGGTGGCGTTTTCCACGTCCCGGCCAAAATTCCGGCGCAGTTTGCCAATAATCAGGTCCATCATATCTTTTTTGGTGTATTTTTTCAAAAAATGTCACTCCACTTCCATATCAAATGACAGGGAAAATTTTTCGTAGCCCAAGTATAGTATCACAAAGTAAGGGGGATGTCAAACCAGGAGAAGGGAATTTCCTTTCCCTTGCAACAGATTCCGGCGAAAAAGAGCAAAAAAAGGCCGGGACCGCGTTTTGCGGTCCCGGCCGGCCTGTGTTTCCTCTTATTTGCCTGTGACCCAGCCGTATACCTCGGCATACTGGCCGGCGGAATGGTCCCAGGAGAAATCCGCCGTCATGGCGTTTTGCTGCAGTGTTTTCCAGGCCTTGGGGTCGTTCCGGTAGAGGTCTACCGCTTGAGAGAGGACCCACATCATGTCCCCCTTCTCAATGTTGGCGAAGGTGAAGCCGGTGCCCTCCCCGGTAAATTCGTTCCAGGGCTGGACGGAGTCCCGGAGGCCGCCGGTCTCCCGTACCACGGGCAGGGTGCCGTAGCGCATGGCAATCATCTGGGAAAGGCCGCAGGGCTCCGCTACCGAGGGCATAAGAAACAGGTCCGCACCGGAATAGATGGCGTTGGAGAAGGCGTCGGAGTACATGATTTGGGCGGAGAAGCGGCCGGGGTACTGCCAGGCGGCATTGCGGAAAGCCTCCTCATACCGCCATTCGCCGGTGCCCAGCACCACCATCTGCGCTCCCGTACACATAATGTCGTGGATGGCGTCTACCACCAGGTCGAAGCCCTTGTGGCCCACCAGGCGGGAGACGCAGCCGATGACAGGAGCGTTGGGGTCCTGCTCCAGCCCCGCCATCTCCTGGAGGGCGGCCTTGCAGTCCTTTTTGCCCTTGAGCTGCTTGGCGGTAAAGGTCTTGACCAGGCGGCTGTCGTGGCTGGGGTCGTACCGTTCCACATCAATGCCGTTGAGGATACCCCGAATCTTGTGGGCGTTGCCCGCCACCACTCCGGCGAGGCCATGGGCATAGAAGTCGTAGCGCAGCTCCTCGGCGTAGGTGGGGGAGACGGTGGTCACATAGTCCGAGGCATAGATAGCCCCTTTCATCAGGTTGATGTCGCCGTAATAGGCCAGCATCCCCTCGTTGAAGTAGCTGTTGGACAAGCCAAAGAGGTCCACCAGCAGGTCCCGGCCATAGCGGCCCTGGTACTCGATGTTGTGAATGGTGAAAACGCTTTTGGCGTTCTGAAGCTCAGGGACCCGGGTGCGCTCCTCCAGCAGATAGATGGGGACCAGGGCGGTCTGCCAGTCGTTGCAGTGGATCACATCGGGCCAAAAGCCTACGTGGCCCGGAGTTTCGATGACGGCCCGGGAGAAGAAGGCGTACCGCTCAGCGTCGTCAAAGTGACCGTACACGTCCCAACGCTTGAAGTAATACTCGTTATCAATAAAGTAGTAGGTCACACCGTCCTTTTGCAGTTCAAACAGGCCGCAGTAGGGGGTGCGCCAGGCCAGATGGACGTTATAATTCTGAAGATAGGTCATCTGGTCCCGCCACTCTTGGCCCACCCGCTCATAGAGAGGGAGGATGACGCGCACATCGTGGCCCATCCGGGCCAGGGCCTGGGGCAGAGAACCGGCCACATCGGCCAGCCCGCCGGTCTTGATAAAGGGGGCTACCTCGGAGGAGGCAAAGAGGATATTCATACAGGGCTCCTTTCAAAAACACGTTCGGGGGAGGTACGGGGTAAGGCTCCCCCATGGAGGAGGAGCCTTGTTCAAGAGTTAGACGATTTCGTCCTTAGCGATGACCAGGGGATAGGTGCCGTGGCCCATGAGGGTGCGGCCCGGGCAGACCCGGACGTTCTTGTCCGCGATGGCGTAGCGGAGGGTGGCTCCCTCCTGGATGGTGGAACGCTGGAGCAGGATACAGTTTTCCACTACCGCGCCCTTCTCCACATGGACGCCGCGGGACAGGATGGAGTTGATGACCGTGCCCTCGATACGGCAGCCGTCGGAGACCAGGGAGTTGACAATTTTGGCCTCCGGGCCGTAGTAGGTGGAGGGGTTGGACTGATCCTTGGTCTTGATGGGCCGGTCCATGCGGAACAGATCGGAGCGGACCTTGGGGTCCAGAAGCTCCATACTGCAATAGAAGTAGCCGCCTACCTTCAGCACCCGGGTGGCGTAGCCGTGGAAGTCAAAGACCCGGATGTCAAGCCCATCGGTGAGGCCGGGGAGCAGAACTCCCTGGCTGAAGGAGTAAACGTCGTGGGCGGCGCACTTGTCCACCAGGGACATGAGCAGGGCCTTGGAAAGGATGTAGGTCTCCAGCGACGCCTTGCCCTTGGGGGAGGAGGGGTGGACAGAGATGTCGGTGACGCGGTTATTTTCATCCACCGCCATATAGGTGGTCAGGCGGGGGTCGGCCCCGGTCTCGGAGACACAGATGGCGGTGATGTCGGCGCCGGATTTCAGGTGCTGCTCAAAGGCGTCGTCAATGGGCAGGTTGGCGGCCAGATCGCCGGTGGTCAGGAGCACATAGTCCTGGCGGATGCCCTGAAGGTAGGAATATACCCCGGCCAAAGCGTCCATGCGGCCCCGGTACTGGCTATTGGGGTGCTTGCCCGCAAAGCCGAAGGGAGGCAGGATGCGGAGGCCGCCGTGCTTGCGGCTCAGGTCCCAGTCCTTGCCGGAGCCCACATGATCCAAAAGGGACTGGTAGGAGGTATGGACGATGATGCCCACATCGGTGACTCCGGCGTTGACCAGGTTGGAAAGGGCAAAGTCAATCACCCGGTAGCGTCCGCCGAAGGGGACGGAGCAGGAGTTGCGCTGCTGGACCAGCTCCCGGAGGTCGGGGCTCTGTTTATAGGCAAAGATGATACCGTGAAGGTCGTTCATACTTTCGCCCCCTTCTTCACATTCTTGGTGACCATGGCGGCGGGAGCTACGGTGGCGCCATCGCCTACGGTCAGGTCCTGGGCCACAACGGCAATGCCCCAGTCCTCGCTCTTGGTCTTTTTGCCGCCCACATGGGCTTTCTCACCAATGGTGGCGCGCTCGGCCACGATGGCGTACTCTACCACGGCACCCTTCTTTACCACGGCGCCGGGCATGAGGATGGAGTAGCGGACGGTGGCTCCCTCCTCCACGGTGACCGAGTGGAACAGCACGGAATTTTCCACCTTGCCGCTGATCTCATCGCCGCTGGTGGTGATGGAGTGCTTGATGGAGGCCTTCTCCCCGGCGTACTGGGGAGGACGGATGGCGCTGCGGGCGTAGATGGTCCAGTCAGGGTCATAGAGGTCAAAGCCCGACTCTACCGGGTCCAGAAGGTCCATGTTGGCGTCCCAGAGGGAGTCGATGGTGCCCACGTCCTTCCAGTAGCCCTTAAAGCGGTAGGCGGTCATGATCTCCCCGGCGCCCAGCATGGCGGGGATGATGTTCTTGCCAAAGTCGTTGCTGCTCTTTTCATCGGCCTCGTCAGCGATGAGGTAATCCCGCAGCTTGCTCCAGGTGAAGATGTAAATGCCCATGGAGGCCAGGTTGCTCTTGGGCTTTTTGGGCTTCTCCTCAAACTCGTAGATGTTGTCGTCCTTGTCCACATTCATAATGCCGAAGCGGGGGGCCTCCTCCATGGGGACCTCCATGACCGAGATGGTGCAGGCGGCGTTCATCTCCTTGTGGCGGTCCAGCATCTTGGAGTAGTCCATCTTATAGATGTGGTCGCCGGAGAGGATGAGGACGTACTCCGGGTCATACTGCTCGATAAAGCTCAGGTTCTGGTAAATGGCGTTGGCGGTGCCCTTGTACCAGGTGCCCTTTTCATCCTCACGGACGTAGGGGGGCAGGATGTGGACGCCGCCGTCCATCACGTCCAGGTCCCAGGGCTGACCGGAGCCAATATAGGAGTTGAGCTCCAGAGGCTTATACTGGGTGAGTACGCCCACCGTGTCGATGCCGGAGTTGACGCAGTTGGAGAGGGGGAAGTCGATGATGCGGTACTTCCCGCCGAAGGGGACTGCCGGTTTGGCCACCGAACTGGTCAGAGCCTTAAGCCGGCTGCCCTGGCCGCCGGCCAGGAGCATGGCTACACATTCCTTTTTCATCAAATCACCTCGTCTTTGATAGGGACACTCAGGAAAACGCGCGGGGATAAAAGCAACAATCAGGCTTTTTTGCTGCCTGTTTTGCCCTTGGTGGGTTTGGCGGCTTTCTTAGCGGGAGCCTTTTTGGGGGGAGCCTTCCGGGTGCAGCGGTAGATCACACCGGACATGGGGGGCAGGTCGATGACGATGGACTGCTCCTGGTCGTGGCAGGGGACCTTCTCGGTGGTGAGCTGGACCTTGTCGCCCACGCCTGTGCCGCCGAATTCCTTATCGTCGGAGTTCAGAAGAACGGCATATTTGCCGGCTGCGGGGACTCCTACCCGGTAGCCCTCCCGGTGGACGGGAGAGAAGTTGCAGACCACCACCAGGAACTCGCCCTTCTTATCCTTACGGAGGAAAGCCACGGTGTTGGCCCCGGCGTCGTCCGCCGCCAGCCACTGGAAGCCCTCCCAGCTAAAGTCCACCTCCCAAAGCTCGGGGCGCTGGAGGTAGAGACTGTTGGCGGCCTGGAAGAAGGCCTTCATGCCCTGGTTTTCCTGGTTCTCCTCAATGAGATGCCAGTCCAGGGAATGCTCGTAGTGCCACTCGTTCCACTGACCGAATTCGCTGCCCATCATGGTCAGCTTTTTACCGGGGTGGGTAAGCATATAGGTGTAAAAGACCCGGACGCCGGCAAATTTGTCCTTGTACTCACCGGGAATCTTATTCAGCAGGGAGCCCTTCATGTGGACTACTTCATCGTGGCTCATGGGGAGGATAAAGTTTTCCGAGAAGGCGTACATAAAGGAGAAGGTCAGGTCCTTGTGGTTGAACTGCCGGAAATAGGGGTCCAGCTTGATGTAGTGGGACACATCGTTCATCCATCCCATGTTCCATTTGAGGTTAAAGCCCAGGCCACCCTCGCTCACCGGGGCGGTGACCAGGGGCCAGGCGGTGGATTCCTCCGCAATCATCATCACGTCGGGGTGGGCGGAGAACACAGAGGTGTTGAGCTGCTGAAGGAAGCTGACTGCCTCCAGATTTTCGTGTCCCCCGTGGATATTGGGGACCCAGTCCCCGCCCTGGCGGTTATAGTCCAGATAGAGCATGGAGGCTACCGCGTCCACCCGCAGACCGTCGATGTGGTATTGCTCCAGCCAGAAAAGGGCGGAGGAGGTGAGGAAGGAGCGGACCTCGTTGCGGCCGTAGTCAAAGACCATGGTGCCCCATTCCTTGTGCTCACCCTTCCGGGGGTCTGCGTACTCGTAACAGGGCTCCCCGTCAAAATGGAACAGGCCGAAGCCGTCCCGGGGGAAGTGGGAGGGCACCCAGTCCAGAATGACGCCGATGCCCGCCTTGTGAAGCTCATCCACCAGGTACATAAAGTCGTGGGGGGTGCCGAAGCGGCTGGTGGCGGCAAAGTAGCCGGTACACTGGTAGCCCCAGGACATATCCAGGGGGTGCTCGGTGACGGGCATCAGCTCCACATGGGTAAAGCCCATTTCTTTCATATAGGGCACCAGGTATTGGGCCATATCCCGGTAGGAGAGAAATTCATCCTCTCCGGTACGCCGCCAGGAGCCCAGGTGCATTTCGTAGATGTTCAGGGGAGCGGAGTAGACGGGATGGGCCTTGCGCCACTCCAGCCACTTTTCATCGCCCCATGCGTAGCCCTCCAGGTCATAGACCTTGGAGCCGTTGCCCGGCCGGGTCTCGGCGTGGAAGGCGAAGGGGTCTGCCTTGGCAAGTACCCGGCCGTCCTTGGTATGGATGGCGTATTTATAGGTGTCATAGACCTGGAGGCCGGGGACAAAGCCCTCCCATACACCGGAGCCGATGCTCTGCATGGGGCAGGCGTCGGTGACCCAGCCGTTGAAGTCGCCCATAATGTGGACAGCCCGGGCATGGGGCGCCCATACCCGGAAAATCCGGCCCTCTATACCGTCGCGGAGGGCGGGGTGGCAGCCGAAAAAGTGGTGGAGATGGGTGGCGGAGCCTTGGACGAACCGCTCCAGCGTGGCCCCGGTAGAGGCTTGCTCTTTTGTTGGCATAGGTATGACCTCCCGTCAGTTTGGTAAATAGGAACAAAACGGATTTTCCAAATTTTGGAAAAATATAAATTATACACAAAGCCGGAAAAAATTTTTGCTTAATTTGTATAAATTATACAACCAAATGGAACAAAGGTCAAGGACAGAATGGAGGTCTTGGGATAAAAAAACGGCTTGCCGCTCCCGTTCTTTGTGGGAGGGGCAAACCGCTGAAAAAGCTATCCTTTTGATTCCTTCCGGCGCTGGTCATCCTCGGCCATGGTGCGGGGAGGGCGGGCGTTGACCGCGTCGGACTGCTGGACGATCCAGCCCCGGAGGGCTTCCAGGCCGTCCTCGGTAAGAGGAAAGGCTTTTGATTCCTCCACGGTGGAGAACTCATAAGACCAGGGGCCTTCCCAAACCTCCGCGGTAAGGAAGCAATCCGCCTCGTTTTCCAAGATCGTGGGGAGGATGCGGTAACGGAGGCGGCCCGCACTGGCAGACCAGGGATTTTCATTTTGGAAATGGGAGAGGACGGGGAGAAAAAAATCGGGCATGGGGAGGGCTCCTTTCGGGAAATCTTAAGACTCAGTATACCATATGCGGGAGAAAAAGGGAACGGCAGACAGAAAAGTTCGTCTAAAATGGTAACGTTGACAGGGACAATTCCCACTATAAGGGTGGAAGACTTCCGAAAACGCTCGGGGAGGTGACAGGATGGAGGACCTGGAGATTATTGCGGGACTGCTGCGCCGGGACGATTCGGTTCTGGAGGCCCTGCAGGAAAAATACGGCGCCCGGCTTTTCCGGCTGGCGGGACGCTTTTTGAGCAGCCGGGAGGACGCGGAGGAGGCGGTGAACGACGCCTGGCTCCGGACCTGGAACACCATCCCGCCCCAGGAGCCGGAGCACCTGTTCGCTTACATAGCCCAGCTTTGCCGCTACGCCGCGCTGGAGAAGGTGGACTGGCTCACGGCCAAAAAACGCTCCGCCACGGTGGTGGAGCTGACCGAAGAACTGGCTCAATGCCTGCCGGACCCGGCCCCTCAGCGGGAGGCGGAGAGCCGGGAGCTGGGGAAGGCCCTGAACGGCTTTTTAGCTGCCCTGGACCGGGAGAAGCGGGTCCTGTTCCTGCGGCGGTACTGGTATGGGGACTCCATCCGGGACATTGCCGCCCGGTGCTCCGTGGGAGAGAGTAAGGTCAAGACCACCCTGTTTCGGCTGCGGAGGGATTTGAAGAACTATTTGGAAAAGGAGGGCATTGCCCTATGAAGGGAAAGGAACTGGTGTATGCCATGAATGATGTAAATCAGGTGTATGTGCAGGAGGCGGCGGAGGCTGCCGTCAAGGGGAAAAGAAATCCCTATATCCGCTATTTTGCCGCCGCGGCCTGCCTGTGTTTGGCCCTGCTGGGGGTGTTCCGTTTGGGGGGCACCCCCACAGTCCCGGGTCCCGGCGGCCCCGGAGCCGTCATTCCTCCGGTAGAGGTCTCCCAGGCCCCGGCAGAGGTGGACCCGGAGGGGACGGCCCAGCCCATGCAACCCCCTGCCCAGCCCCAGGTCACCATCAACTGGCGGGATGTGGCGGTGAACGAGTCGGTGGGGCAGTTGGACGCCTCCCGACTGTACCGGGACCCGGCCCTCTATACAGAGGAACGGTGGGATAAGGACCAGGTGCGGGAGTATTTTGGCTGGGAACTGGCCCCCGCTTATATCCCAGAGGGGCTGACGGGGGGAGGCCGTGAAGTGGCAGCCACCGTCTACCGGGACAAAGCCACTGGGGAAATCATCGAGGACACCACGGGCCGAGGCTTCTGGGTGGACTACTATGAGGACGGCAGTCCCAAGTCCAATGACGACATTGTGATTCCCAAGGGCTTTACTGTGGTGGCCTCCAAGCTGGGCATCCTCCATTGCGGCCTGCTGCCTGTGGAGGAGGAGCGGGTGACCCAGTTTGACCGGATCGACGTGACCTTGAGCCATGCCTCCCTGCCCTACGGCCCCTTTGACCCCACCCGGAGGGACCCCAGCGGCTTATATAATATGCCCGCCGGGTACTATGACATTTACACAGCCGCCTTTACGCTGGACGGGGTCCAGTACGAGGTGGAGGCCCAGCGGATGGAGCTGGAGGAGCTGATTAAAATCGTGGCCTCCATCATTAAGCCCAATGAGGATATGATTGTGGGCGTGGGCTGCGGAATGCCCTAAGGGAAAACAGGATAAGAAAAGCCCCGGCCTCCCACTTTTTCGGGAGGCCGGGGCTTTTTACGTATACCCTGTCAAAAGCTGTTCAGCGGAATACCGCTGTCGTCCTGGCCCTTTTCGATGGCCTCAATGGTCAGGTCGTAGCCGAATTTCTCATCGATCTGGATATGGACTTTTTCTCCCGCCTTGCGTCCCAGCAGGGCCTTGCCCACGGGGGATTCCATGCTGATAAGGCCGTGGAGGGGATCGGTCCGCATGGTGGTCACCACCTGGTAGGTGGCCCGTTTACCGTCTGCCATGGCGACGGTGATTTTGTCGTAGAGGGCCGCGCCGTCTCCCTTTGGGACTTCGGTTACAATATGGGCGGTGCGGATCATGTTTTGCAGGTAGCGGATGCGGCTCTCGTTTCGGTTTTTCTCCTGCTTGGCGGCCTTGTACTCAAAGTTTTCCGACAGGTCCCCAAAGGCCCGGGCGGTCTTGACTTCCTCCAGCAGCTTGGGGCGGAGGACGGTGAGGCGGTGCTTCAGTTCCTCCTCCATCAGCTGGATGTCTTTTTTTGTCAGATTATTATGCATGGTGAACGACCCGCCTTTATTTCCCCACTGTGATGACGCTGGTGATGCCTTTTCCGTTGCCGTCTTTGGGCCGGACGATACCGGGATTCATGGTGATTTTGTCGGGCAGGGTTCCCGCCAGCACAAGGCCGTCGGCGGCGGCGTGGGCGGAGGATATTTTGCCGGAGTTGCTGGTGACCTTGGCGGCAGCATGGGCGGTGAGGGTAGTAATGGAGCCTTCCACAGTCACTTCCCCGCCTTTGGCCTCTTTCCCGATGGTCAGGTCGGAAACGGAGCTGTCCTTCTCAATGGCCAGGGAGGCGTTGGGGGCGGAGACGGAGAGAGTCTCCACCTGACTGTTCCGGAAAACCAGAGGGACGGCGCAGTTTACGGCTACGGAAGTAACGCTGCCCTCCAAAGTGACGGTGTGTTTGCCCTCATTGACCAGAACGGAGGGGAGGGGGGCCTCGCCTTCGTTGACGACCCGCAGGGGGCCGTCAATAGTCTTGGTCAGAAGAAGGTCGCCCTTCAGGGTACAGCCAGACTGGATATGGAGGGAGTGTTCGCCGCAGCCGCGGACGATCACGTCCCCTCCCACCGTCACCCCGGAGAGGACCACCTCCCCGGTATCTACCCCGGAGGTAAGGATCAGGTCCCCGGTGACGGTCATGTTCTCCAGCCGGGCCTGCTTGGTGCAGATGTAAAGGTCGCCGTGGACGTCCTGGGTCCACACGCCGGGACGGGTCATAACGGCGGCGATCAGGTTGTTGAGAAGGACCACCGCATGGCAGCGGGAGATGGAGTCCTGAGGGTCAAAATATCCCTCCCAGCCCTGGATAGCTCCCATATTATAGAGAGCGCCCACGGCGCCCTCCGCCCAGGAGGCGATCTCTCCGGCGTCCAGAAAGTCGATGTTGGCGGTCTGCTCCGGGATGCCCAGGGCACGGCAGAGGATCACCGCCGCCTCCTGGCGGGTCACCGGGTCCTGGGGACGGACCATGTTGTTGCCGTCCCCCTGGATGACTCCGGCGGAATTGAGCCGGGACATGGTCTCGGCATACCAGGCGTCGGCGGGTACGTCGCTGAAATGCTTGATTTCAATGAGGGGATAACCCATGATCCGGTTCAAAAGAGTGGCAAACTCCGCCCGGGAGAGGGAGTCGTCAGGCCGGAAGGCCCCGGTCCAGGTGTCGCCGGCAATGACCCCGAAGGTACGCCATTCCTCCAGGATGCTCTGGGCCCAGTGGCCCTCGGTGTCGGGGAAGGGGGCGTCCACCTCCTCCCCGTGGACGGGAATTGCCAGGGATAGGAGCAAACTTAGACTCAACAGCAGAGATACAAATTTTTTCTGTTTCATACGGCATCCCTCTCTGAAAATTCATAAACGGCAGCGCCTTACCCTTTGAACCCGCTCGAACCCGGTCCATCGGGTCCGAGCGGGGGGGGAGGAGCAAAGGAGCGGATTTCGCTCCGGTGTGGTGCGGGCATGGGGACTCGAACCCCAACGGATCGCTCCACGAGAACCTAAATCTCGCATGTCTACCAATTTCATCATGCCCGCA
>CANDEE010000034.1 GCA_947383685.1 uncultured Pseudoflavonifractor sp. | reverse complement strand
CACCTTGCCAAGGTGGAGGTAGCGAGTTCGAGCCTCGTTGCCCGCTCCAGAAAAGATCAGCCCTTAAATGGGGTCCCCAAAAAGCGAACCTCAGCTTTTTAGGGAAAGGAAGAAGGAATCTGCGGATATGGAGCTTTTGCCAAAGGCGGAAGCGCAATGGAGCAGGTTTCTTCTGACGTGGCAACGTAGCCAAGTGGTAAGGCAGAGGTCTGCAAAATCTCCACCCCCAGTTCGAGTCTGGGCGTTGCCTCCAAAGAAGAGCCATCCTTATGGATGGCTCTTCTGTTATACCTACAATGGTTTGCGGGGTTGAAAATGCTGCATCGCTATGATATAAATCTGCCGTGGACAGACCTGTACATATTGTTGAGAGGGTTTTCATATGGCAAGAAGTATCTATGGAGAAGGATTTATCTATCAGCGTAAGGATGGATATTTGTGTACTCAATATATTTCAGCCGCTGGCGCAAAAAGTATATCCACGTCATCCAAGAACAAAAAGGAGACGTTGTTAAACTTTTAGACCGAGAGGAGAACGGCGCAGATAAATAGTAGCGGCTTTTATTACGTTGCTGTAGTGGTCAATGGAACGCAACACTTCATCAACAAGGATGCGGCGGCGGAGGATTTTGTTGATTGTCACAAGCTATCCGGGAAAGAAGTCAAGGCCCTGCAATATACTTAACCAAATACGCATTTTATCGGGTTCAAAAGCGTAAAAAATAAGGGACAGGCCGGTTCAAATGCCGACTTGTCCCCTAATCTTTTTCGGTTATGCGATCCCAACCTGCTTGAATAGGAAGCCTATAATAATGCCTACGACAACGGTTGCGGCATATCCGACAACTTTCCGCCACATAGCGCCGTCGTGTCCTTCCAGCGTTTCGAGACGCTTACCCTGCTTCTCTTGCTCCCTTAGCATTCCTTCCATGTTTTGCGCCAGTTTTTCAACAGAAACGGCGATTGCGCTCATCTCCTTTACACTGGCTTCGAGCAATCCGATTCTGTGGTTCTGCCGCTCATGTTCAGACTCCATCCGGCGGCGAAACTCCTCATGCTCGGCGCGGGTGATAGGGGTATCCATAAAATCACCCCGCCTTTCCGGTTGGTGCATTCACTACACGACTCATATCACACAGTGTGTCGATCCATGCGCTAATCTCATCCATGTCCATATCATAGACCTCCCGGCTCACGTCCAGCTTCTTTCCCATGCTGACGCTCTGCTCCAGCAGGTCCACGAGCTGGAAGCTCTGGTCGGAGGTGGAATACTTGCTGGAAAACTCCAGCTCAAAATTCTCCGGCCTGTCGAAGTCATGGGTCACCCCAATGACCACCGGGCGGAGAAGCTGGTCCCCGTTGAGCCGGAGATAGACCCGCTCCCCAAGAGACAGGGCATTCTTAAACGGTTCAAACTCCTCCGCCACCAGGAAGTTGACACTCTTGATATTGAAATGGTAGGAGGGCTGGGAGACCTTTTTCAAGACCTCCTGCCCGTACTGGAGCAGGTCCCAGGCCACGCTGCGGCGTTCCCACTCGGTCACGTTCTGGGTGAAGTAGAACCGGGCCTCACTGATATTCAGCACCAGCTTTGTCCCGTTGTCCTTCACAGAGGAGGAAGCCCCCGTCAGCACCAGCGTCCCACTGGGGAAGGTCTCGGCCTCTCCGCCACGGGTCACGCCGCCGGAGCTGAGATAGGCGCTCAGGGTAAAGCTGTTGTCCTTCTGGACCTCCACGGACATTCGGATCAGCTCCGCCGTCAGGGCCTCGTCTTTGGAAGCAAAGCTCAGCCGCCCTCCGGCAGAGGAGTAGATGACGCTGCCCGTCCGCCCGGTGGCGGTGATAGCCGCCTTGCCGTCCCCGGTTTGCTTGCCCTCCACGGTCACCGTGGCGTTGGTCACCACAGAGCTCAAATCTTTTACGTTGTAGTTTTTCACGTTGGCAGCGGCAAAGGAGCTTTCCTCGATCTCATTCTCCTTGATGTAGGGGTCCAGCTTCAACAGCTCGGCCCCGGTGAAGAAGGCGGAGAGCTGGCAGGAATCCACGATGGCCTGCCGCTCGGCTTGCAGTTTGTCCGCCTTGGCCTTGGCGTCGTCCACCACCGCCTGTTGGGCGGCGATCTCTTGCTTCTTGGCCTTGATCTTCTCATTGACCCTGGAAAGCTCCCGCTGGACCCCGGCCTCGTCGGCGGGGGTGCCGTCCTCCAGCGTCTTGCCGGAGTAGTTGTGGCTTGCCAGCAGCTCTATCCAGGTGGCCTGTACGCCCTCCAGAGCCTTCAGCTCCCCCTGGATGTCGGTGAGCCTTGCGCTCTCCGCCGCCGCCTGGGATTCCTTCAAGGCCTGCTCCACCGTCAGATTGTAGAACGGCTCCTGCATGGCGGTGAAGTGGTCCTTCCAGCTCCGGTACTTCCGAATCTCCTCCGGGGTGAAGTTGACCCCGGTCATGATGTAGTCGAAATCGTAAATCTTGCTGCCGCCCATGGGGTTCACATCGGAGACGTCTACCCCGTCGGCTCCCCGCACTGTCAGGCAGGTGGCAATGTTGTCGTCGTCCTCGTTGACCTCCAGCTCCTTGATGAGATTGTGCAGGGACATGGAGATGGGCAGGGTGGCCGGGTCCCGGTTCACCGAGCGCACATTGACCCTGCGCTTGTAGGTATCAAAGTCAAAGATGCACCCATAGGCGTCCTGGAGGGTGGACTTCATCACGTTGTAGCCGTTGTCGTTCGTCTCGTCCAGGGAGCGGTACTTGCCCACAAGGTCATCGTCCACCGTGCCCACAGACCAGGTGGGGAACCGCTCCATGAGAATGCCCAGCACCGTGTCCTGCGGGGCGATGGGGTTCCAGAGGTTATAGACGTTCTTCTCAAAGTAGACGCTCTTGTTGACAAACTCCCGCTCCAGGGAATAGCCTGTGCAGGTCTTGGTTTCCCAGAGGCCCTTTGAGGTGACCTGGGGATTGTTCAGAATAAACAGCCCGATCCCCTTCAGGTCTACAATGCGAAGCCCAACCGTCTCCTTGTAGTATGGGACGGGGATTGAGCTGTCGTAGGCCGGCAGGGTATCCCAATAGGGCCTAGTGCAGAAATACCGTCTGCCAAATCTTCCTTCATCATTGTAATTGCTGCGGAGCTTTTCCTGCTGCCCATGATAGCGTTGCATACTTTTGCATTTGTTTTCAGCTTAAAAATCCTCCTTACCTTTGCACACTAAAGTAATGGTTTTGGGTAAAATTGAAAATGAGATATGACGTTTTCTTTGAAGTCAAACAATATACAAATGAAATTTTAAATACCAAAAGCAATTAAATAGAACAATAAATATTTCTTGCATCTACAAGAGGTGCTTACATCATATCATTTGTAAATAATATTGTCAATACAAAAAACATAAAAAAGATGGGCGTACCTAAAACTGCAATTAGTCCTTTAAGAAGGACTGACGCTGTGCTATACTGGGTACAAACAAGGAAATCAAGTGTTCATTTGCCTAGGATAGGAAGGGGGAAGTCGAGTCGAAATAGTTCATATGAAGATATATACCTAGAACATTGTGCCGAATACAGTCGCTAGGCGTGTCCCATAGGACACGGCCACACTGTTATGAGAGTACTACTTCAGGAGTGGTCCTGATGAAGAACAACCTGGCGAGGGCCAGATACCAAGCGGGGCCTGTTGCCTGCGCAACATGCAGGGCAATAGGAAAACAAATGGAGGAAATATTTCCGGATGGTTAGGGCTTGACAGATGGATGCACAGGTGGTATATTAATAGAACAAAAGTTCGATAGACAATATCTTGGACAAGGCGGGGATTGCAGCTGTGAAAAGTAAGGTTTGAGAGGATACCATAGGGTAGTAGATGTAGTCGAAATTACAAGTATAATTTTGGAGGGAAAGGCATGACAATCGAAGGCATTGGAACGTTCAAATTAGCGGGTCAGATCAACCGGTGTGAGCCGCTGCTGAAGGTGTTTCGATTGAAGTTGTTTTCGGACAAGCCCCACATGCAAGTTACATATGACAACGAACATGGGTATCAGTTAAATTTTTACGATGAGCGCAGCAAAGGACACTTAACGTGGTATTGCGATATGACCCTTGACGAGGATGAAAAAATTTTTGTTGATATTTGCAAATGGTATTGACAATATTAAAAATATATGATACTATTGGAAAGCACCGATAGAGGATTAAAATGAAAGAGGTGTTTCCCAATGAGAATCAATTTTCAATTTGGCGATGCGGCATGGAAAGCGCGCTATCTGCAAATGCTCATTTCCTGCGGTGTTGAAAAAGAAGATATTGCGATTCTGTTGGATAGCTTTCTTATGATAGAAGATATAGCACAGAAAGATATTTGCCTTGCTACTGCTGCGGAGGCAATAGAAGGCCTTACCAGGCTCTCGCAGGTGTATCCAGAGTACCAAAAGAAAATGTCTTCTTATTTAAATGATTATATTGCGTGGAGAAAAATGTTTACCCCTTACTGCAGTGAAAGTTTACAACGTGCTGAAATTGAAAACAGTGAGGAAATGATAAAAATCAAGGATGTTCCAACAAATCCAGAGGAACTGGAATTAATTATTACACAGACTCTTGGTGAAGCCACCATCAATTTGGCGGCCCCTTGTTTGTGTTTGGCATGGCTTGGTTATGAAGTGCCGGATATGACAACGTTAAAAGAAACAGATTTGGATGTGGAAAATGGAAAGCTTTGCGGCGCGCCTGTCCCCTCTGCTCTTTTGCGAGTTTTGGAGCGTTACCGGACCACAGATGCGGAGCAGACAATGCGTGGCCGTGGGGAATCTTGGATGTACAAAGCGCCAGGGCAGTGGTTGGTTCGACCCACCGAGCGGGCGAAAGCGGGAGGCGGAGCATCTGTTCCCTATCAAATTACCATGGCAGTGAGCGGCATGGCGAAAAAATATCGCAAAATTACGGGGAGTAATCGCATAGTATCTCTGCAGTTGGCCAAACAGGCCGGGATGCTTTATCGGATTTATGTGCCTTGGGATGAATTTACTGATGAGAATTTTGTTAAGGCACTTCGTTTTCAAAAGCGAGCTTATGATTCTTACCAGATGCAAGGGTGGAGGCGTACATTTACCGCCTATTGTTTGTTGAAAGAAAATGCCACATAGAGTGGCTTTTCTTTTCTTTGCATAATTTGTGTTTGGTATTAAAAATATAAAAATAAATTATATGATGCTGGGGAGGGCATGACCTTGACAGCGTCACAATTTCCCTGCGTGAAATCGACTTGAAGAAAGGTAGGTAAACACATGAAAGAAAAGCAGAAGTATGCATCCCTCTGTGTTACACAGAGCATGAGACGCCTAAGGCTATGACGCATTGTGTGCTTGCGTGCAAAAAAACACCCCGCCCAAGCGGGCGGGGTATCCATTAGCCGTCTTCTGGTTGTGATTGGCTCATTGCCGCCGCGATCTCCCGGCGGTCAGCCTGGACTCTTGCATGAAGCCATAAAGTTCACTCATCGCAAAGTTTCTCTATTGAGCGAGCAGAGCATCTCGCTCAATATTGGGTTTGTCTATGGCTTTCTGATGTCATCGATTAGCATCGGCAACCCAAATCTTTCTATCAAAGTCCTCGACGGATTTATTCCACCTTGGCATATATATCCTTCTAACAATTTAATGTGCCGATTATAGCCGGTAAACCATATGAAAATACTCGAAGGGTGGTTGCAGTTTATCAATAAGAAAGAATTTATAGCTTACGTTTCAGAGAATAGCGGAATTGCAAAGAAGCGAATCAATGAAAGCTTGGATGCTATTTGCGATTCAATTTGCAAAGCCATTAGCAACGGAGAGGAGATAGAGTTGACCGGATTTGGTAAGTTCAGCGTAAAAGAGCGTGCCGCCCGTGTGGGGCGTAACCTAAGGACGAATGAGCAGGTCAATATCCCCGCGAGAAATGTTCCCGTATTCAACCCAGGCAGGTGGATGTGGGACGCGCTTGGGGGCGGCGAGAAATAAAACACCGTTTAACAATCAATATTGTTGCGCCTATGTTCTGGCGGTCTGAGTTTGACACCTGCAAGGTTGGGCCTATAAGAGATAGCTGCTCCAAGATTCACACCAAGAATTCTGATCGGTGCAGGGGTAACACTGGATGATGACAGGTTTTTGCTCCGGTACCTCGCAGCGGACTCAAGGTCAAGTGCTGCGGCCAAGGGTGAGCGGCGGCGTCCCTATCTTGGCGGATTCGGTAGTATAGATGACCAGGTCTGATAAAATATGCATCTGACGGTGTAAAAATGAAAGATAGCCGGTGTAACGCCGCCAGCCTATTTTCAATATAGGGATTATCATTTGTGAGTAAGAATATTGACAGCAATAATGAATTATTATATAATTTCAAAGAATTACAAAATGCTGCAGGTATTGGCCGCAGCGCACGATATGCGTTAATAAAACGGGATGGCCTCCCCAAAAGACTACACCGTATGTCCTGGTGTGGTCTTTTTCTGCCAAGGGACCGTCGAAGAATGGGGAAAAGAGAGGGAAAACCATGAATTTGGAAAAGTGGATTGAGATCGCGTTGGAAATTGTGGTGCCTGTGCTGGAATTGGCAGGTATCTTTATCGTGGCGGAGGCGGCGGTGGCCAGCTTTATCCGCTACATTTACGCGCTCGTCGCCCGCCGCCGTATCCATGTGAAGGGCCGCTTGGCGGCGGGGCTGCTGCTGGGGCTGGAATTTATGATGACCGCCGAGATTTTGAAAACCCTGGTGGTTCGGGAGTTGAACGACATTCTCATCCTGGGCGGCGTGGTGATCCTCCGGGCTATTCTGGCCATTGAGCTGAAGCAGGAAGAAAAGGAAGAGAAGGAAGAGGACGAAGAAGAATCCCACGAAGAATAATGGGGAGTGGAAAAGACACGCCGTATGGCGTGTCTTTTTTTCTTCCTTGCCGCATACCTCTTAATGAGGTGATGGACGTGCTGGAACGGTTGGCGGACGCGTTGTGGCAGCCCTGGCTATTGGGGCTTTTTTTGCTTGTGGGTCTTTGGTGTACGCTCCGAAGCGGATTTTTTCCGGTTTTTGGCCTGCCCCGGTGGGGAAAAGGCTCGGTGGGGAGCCTGTTCCGGGGCAAAAAAAGAGAAAAGCAAAAGGGACTGACCCAGTTCCAGGCCTTGTCCACTGCCCTGGCGTCCACCATAGGCACCGGGTCCATTGCCGGGGTGGCCACCGCCATTTTTTTCGGCGGACCGGGGGCGGTGTTCTGGATGTGGGTCTCCGCTTTGCTGGGGCTGATGACCAGCTTTGTGGAAAAGACGCTGGCGGTGAAATACCGCCGCAGGACGTCCGAAGGCTGGGAGGGAGGGCCTATGGAGTACCTTTCCCGCCGTCTGGGATGGAAGGGGGCGGCAGGGTGGTTCTCCTTCTGGTGTGTGGGGGCTTCCTTGACGGGAGGTGCCATGGTCCAGTCCAATTCCATCTCCGCCGCCCTTCACGCCGCTCTGGGCTGGAACCGTTTGGCGGTGGGGATTGTGGTGGCCCTGTGTACGGGCGCGGTGATTTGGGGCGGCGTCAGCCGGGTGGGGAGGGTCAGTGAGAAGCTGGTACCCGCCATGGCCCTGCTCTTTCTCTCCACGGGGACGGCAGTCATCCTGGCCCACCGGGAAATGGTCCTGCCCGCCCTCCGGCAGATCGTGGCCTGTGCCTTTACGCCCCAGGGGGTGGCGGGGGGCGCGTCAGGGTATGCCGTTTCCGCCGCTCTCCGTTATGGGGTGGCGAGAGGGGTGTTCACAAACGAGGCGGGGGTGGGCTCCTCTGCCATGGCCCATGCCGCCGCCGATGTGAACAGTCCCGCCCAGGAGGGGTACTGGGGAATTTTTGAGGTGTTTTTTGCCACCATTCTGGTCTGTGGAGTGACGGCCCTGTGCATTCTTACATCGGGGGTCTACGACCCAAAGCTGGCCTTGACAGCCATCCGGGAGGGGGCAGTGACCGGAGCTATGACGGGCGCGCCCCTTTCCGCCGCCGCCTTTGCCACGGTGTTTGGAGAGCGGGGAAGCCTTATTGTGGCGGTGTGCCTTCTGCTGTTTGCGTTCACGTCTCTGTTGGGATGGAGCTACTACGGGGAGCGGGGCCTTGCCTATTTGACGGGGAGCGGCAGGCTCCGGAGCTTTTTTCGGGTGGCGTTCCTGGCAACTGTGGCGTTGGGCAGCGTGGGGAGCGTAACTGGCGTATGGGCCTTGTCGGATGTTTGCAACGGACTGATGGCGGTTCCCAACCTACTGGCGGTAATGGTGCTGGCGCCGGAGGCCATCGGAGAGATACGGAGAAAAGGATAAACAATGGGCGGTCCCCAAAGTCCAGACCGATAAGAGAGTATGGAGGCTGCTGAGAAACAGCCAGATGTTTATAAATAATCAAGTAAAAGAGGCGGGTAGCTTAATAAGCTACCCACCTCTTTTACTTCTCCTGGCTTTACACCGGAAAAGCAGAATTCATATATCTAAGCTCTGAGGGAAATGATCCTCTGTTATCAGGTTTTGATAAATTCCTCTGTAAGCCTTGAAAACATTTGACGAAAGCATCGGTTTGCGGTATGAGCGTCATTGAATATGCTGTTCGCGTTGGAAAACATGATTGAGGATACCGTATCCCTGATTATCTGACAGCCCTAATTAAACCAACAGCAAAACTGCTTCAGACGCACAAGGTCATCAATGCCCTCCAGAGAGAGGAATTTGGTATCCACGACCTCCAAGACCCGAAGGCGGGGCATTACCTTTGCAAAATTCAGATTCTCATACACCGCCCCCGGCATACGCAGCACTTCCAGGCCGGTGAATAGAACGATATCCTTCTGAATACCTCTCTCTGTCTCTCTATACCACTTCTCCCAGACCTCGTCTCCGCCTCCCAGGTCCTCGTAATAGCGTTCACAGAAAACGCCCTCCTCAAAGGCGTCCCACTCCGCTTCCCGTTCTTCCCACTCCCCATCCTCCAGGGAATCTGAGATCTCCTGCTCCAGCGCCTCGTGTTCTTCCTCATGTTCGTCCCAGAACTCATACTGGGTAAGCTCAAAAAATCGCTCGCCGGTGTCAGAATTCGTGTATTCCCAGCGGTTCTCCTTTGCAAATTCGATATACATCGGAAGGAATTTGCCCGTCACACAGGCTGAATCCCACTCATCGCCTCCCATCATATCCTGAAAGGGGTCCGGGGGCGTCTCCATGCTCATCCTGATCACAAAGGTGTTGTCAAAGCCTTCCCCAATGTAGAGGTACTTGATCTTTGCCATATCGCTTTCCAGAATCTCGTCCTTTTGCAGAAACCGCTTTACCGCACCCTCTACCCATTTCTGCGTGAATGCTACCTTCTTATCCATTTGCTTCCCTTCCTTTTTATCTTCTTTACCGCATTCTCCGCACTTGTTCGGATTGGTTCCATTCCCGTGTTCGTATATCCCTGATGTGTAGGCTGTATACATTGTTTGGAGACATCCGGCATCCGATATAGTGCAGGGGATTCTCTGCCGCAACTGATAGCTCCCCAACACAATGGAGTGGAGTATCGGGTGTGCCCAAGTGGGGCCGCCCGTTTGTTATTCTGCTCCGCCCTGCTTTTTCACGCTGGTTTTTGCCAGCTCCACGAACTCAAGGACCGCGGGACTGGCGGTGGAAGAATCCCAGGCCAAGCCTACGGCGGTGTGGGGCAGGTCCCTAAGCGGAATCTTGACAAGGCCGGAAAACCGTTTTTTCCCGTCGCAGGGAAGGATGGTGAAGCCTACGCCCGACTCTACCGTCAGCAGCATTCCGTCGAAGGTGCTGCATACGGGGGCAAGCTGAATGTCGTGGCCTTTCAGCTCGGCGCGGGAAATGAGGCCGGGATTTTTTTGCAGCGCGGACTCGGAAAGGACCAGATGCTCCCCCTTCAAATCCTTCAAAAGCAACTGCTTGTAGGAGGCCAGGGGGTGTTTCTTGTTGACCAGTACATAGTAATCGACGCGCTTGAGGGGGAGAAAGCGGAGACGGGAGTGGGGCGGGATCTCGTACTGGTAGCAGAAGGCAAGCTGGAGCTTTCCGCTGAGCAGCAGCTTGCAGGCACCATCGTCGTTTTGGGTGAAAATGTCCACCTGGGTGGAGGGGTGGCTGTCCGAAAAATCCTTGATGATCCGGGTCAGATTGGAATAGTCGGTGAGCCGCCGTACCAGCAGGAGGAGAATAGACCGTTCCCGGTTCTGGATGGCCTGGGCCACCGAGACAGACTCGGAAATCTGACGGCTGATGGGCCCCAGCCGGGTATAGAGGTAGGTGCCGGCCTCAGTGAGAGCCACCGAACGGTTGCTCCGGGTAAAGAGCTTGAGCCCCAACTCCTCCTCCAGAGATTTGATTTGGTAGCTTACCACCGGCTGAGAGCTGTAAAGACTTTCGGCGGCACGGGCAAAGCTGAGCTGCCGGGCAACCTCCAGAAAGCAGGAAATTTGTGTGGTGTTCAAGCTAATTCACCTCCGGCTGTGGCTTTTGCGCTTATTGCTCAACCAGATTCAGCAGCTCCGCGGGAGTGTGGATAAAGGTATCGGCTCCATGCTCCAGCAAAAACGCCTGGTCCCGGAAGCCCCAGGTTACGGAAATGCAGGGAAGGCCGGAATTTTTCGCTGTTTGCAGGTCCACATCGGAGTCTCCCACATAAACAGCCCGGTCCGGAGTGGAGCCAAGGGCGGCAATCGTTTGGAGCACCATGGTAGGGTCGGGCTTTTTGGGTACGCCTCCGGCCTCGTTTTCTCCGGCGGCCATGTCCATAAGGCCGGGAAAGTAGTCCTGGGCCAGAGCCTTCACCGCCGCGTCAAACTTGTTGGATACCACCGCCAGCTTGCAGCCTTTGGCCCGGAGGGCGTGCAACGTCTCCAAAACGCCGGGATAGGGGGCGGTGACGTCCTTGCTGTGCCGGGCGTAATAGGGCTTGAAGACATCCAGAGCCTTTGCCGTGTCGGTGGGGCTTGTCCCGGGGGGGACTGCCCGCTCCATGAGCTTAGCCACTCCGTTGCCCACAAAGGCCTCGATCTCCTTGCGGCTCCGGGTGGGGTAGCCCATCTGCTCCAGAGCGTAGTTGGCGGCGTTCATCAGGTCGTCCAGAGTGTCCAGCAGGGTGCCGTCCAGATCAAAAATCACAGCGTCATAGCGAAGCATAGAGATTCCCCCTTTTATAGTAGGAACATTCTACCACAAAAGAAGGCATTTGACCAGCAGGAAGGCCAAAAAACCGCAAATAGGGAAGGTGAGGAGCCAGGCTGCCCCCAGGGACCCGGCGACCCTGCCGTTGGGGTCGGCCCCCGCCCCCAGGATGGCGGCGGTCTTGGCGTGGGTGGTGGAAACAGGGAGGCCCAGCAGGGTGCACAGGGCCAAGGTCCCCGCGCTGCCCAAATCGGCGGCGAAGCCGGACCGGGGGGTGAGGCAGACCATTTTCCGCCCCACCGTGTCGATGATGCGGCGGCCCCCCAGCAAGGTCCCCAGAGCCATGATTCCGGCGCATCCCCAGCCCGCCCGGGCAGGCAGCGTGAATCCTTCGCCCCCCAGGGAGAGGACCAGGGCCAGCACACCCAGAAATTTCTGTCCATCCTGTGCCCCATGAAAAAAAGCGGTAAGGGCGGCCCCGATGACCTGCCCCCGGCGGTAAAAATCCCCCTTTTGAGGCGGAAGGAGCCGGCGGAAGGCGCGGCCCATGGCCCAGCCCAGGATCAGGGAGAGAACCAGCCCAAAAGCGACCCGGAGAAGGACCTCCGGCCGTAGCCGCTCCACGCCGAGAGCCAGAGCGGCCCCTGCCAGACCGGAGACCAGGGCGTGGCTTTCACTGGTGGGAACGCCAAACCGCCAGGCAAAGACAGCCCACAGCACAGTGGCTGCCAGGGCGGCGGACAAGGCGGTGAGAGCATAGGGGCCAAAATCCGCAATGGACCAGAGGGTCCGGGCTACGGCGTCGCTGACCGCGGCAGTGCAGACCACCCCCAGAAGGTTGCATACGGCTGCCAGAGCTACGGCGGCAGGAAAAGACAGGACCCCCGTGGCCACAGTGGTGGCAATGGCGTTGGGAGCGTCGGTCCAGCCGTTGACCAGAATGACGGCGGCAAGAAGGAGAAGGACAGGTAATACCGGCATAAAAACACCCCCTGCCGTAAATTTACGGCAGGGGGTGTTTAGATATTCCCAGGAAAAGGACCTGTTTAGGCGAACAGCCCAATGCTTTCCAAAATCCGGTTGACCTCCTCGGCCCGCTGGCTCCAGGCCGCCGCCTTACCGTACTCCCGGCGGCGGTCTCTGGCCCAGGTCCCGGTCTCCGCCAGGGCGCGGGCGCAGAGAAGGGAGAACTCCGCCGGGGTGTGGGCGCCGTAGACCACATCGGGGAAGTGCTCCACCTGGTCGGGGCGGAGCATGGCGACGATGGGTCTTCCCGAGGAGAGAAGCTCAAACATCCGGGCATGGATGATGTCGTCATTCAGCTCGCTGCGGCGGAGGAGGTAAAGGCACACGTCAAAGTGGGCCAGATAGTCGGGCAGGTCCACCGGGGCCACAGGTCCCAGAGCCAGCACGTTGGGCAGCTCCAACAGCCGGGGAAGCTGGCGGCAGCCCCTGTCCTCTCCCGCCAGCGCCAGAGTGCATTCGGGATGGGCCTCCAGCGCCTGAATGGCGGGGCTCAGGTCCAAATCAGGCCACAGGGTGCCGGCATAGCCTAAAATGGGACCGCGGACCCCCCGCAGGGGGCCGGGCCGGGGCAGATCGTCCTTGGCAAACATGGGGTAGTTGCAGCCAAAGGGCAACAGGGTCACGTTGGCGTTGCAGGGAGCCAGGTGGCGGCACAGGTCGGGGGAGGCGGCAAAGCACACATCGGCCTCAGCGGCCAGAATGCTCTCCCAAGCCTCGGGATAGTCGGGCCAGTCCCGGGCGCAGTCGTAGACCAGGCCCCGGTAAGCTACGTCGTCCAGATACTGTGCTCCGGCGGGACTGGCGCACCAGAGGAGAGGCTCCCGGAACCGGTGCCGCTCCAGCTTGGACTGGAGAAACCGGGCGGCACGGTTGGCACTGAACCGGTTCAGAAGGGGCAGGGCGGCGTTTTGGGTGACCTCCGGGGGCAGGGTATAGGCAATCAGCCCGGGGCGAAGCCTCCGACCTGGTTCTTTCCAACTCCGGGAGCCACGGGGGGCGGGAGGCTCAAAGTAGAGGACCTCCGCGTCCTTCATCCGGGTCATGAGCTGTTGGGTGCGGGTGGGAAGGGCCGACCAGGGTTCGGCGGCCAGACAGACGATTTGACGCATAGGGAAACCGTTCCTTTCGGATAAGGTGAAAATGAGCGTTATTTCAGGCCCAGTAGCTCTGCGGCGGCGTCCTGGTTCCGTTTCTCCACCTGGCGCAGCCGCTCCACCCCTTCCCGAAGGAAGCGGTCGTCCTGGGCGCGGCTCACAGCGGCGTCGATGTGGGCCTTCAGAGTCTCCAGCGTGAGGCCGCTCAGGCTGCTGTATAGGTCCTGCCCGATGTAGTCAAGGAAGGAGCTGACCTTGGGGTCGTAAACTACCCCCACCAGAGGAACCCCCTGTCCGGCGGAAAAAACCAGGGCGTGGAGGCGCATGGACACCACCACCTTCATCCGGGAAAAAAGGCCGATGGTGTGGGCGGAGGAGCCGGTCTCGTCCAGCAGATAGTGGGGGGCCTTCATCCGCCGTGCCACCTGCTGGGCGGCGGGCAGGTCCAACCGGCGTTCAATGGGAAGGAACACGGGGGTCAGGCCGTGGACCTCGTAGGCGTAGTCGGCAGCCTGGGCAAAAATATCGGCTTTGCTCTCAAATCCGGTCCATGGACGAAAGGTGAAGCCAATGTACCGTCCCACCGGGTCCAGACCTGCCGTCTCCAGCAGGCCGTCCACTGTGGCGGGTTCGGCGGCGGGGAGGATGACGGTGGGGTCGGCGGAGAGAATGATTTTGGGATTTGTGACGCCCATGCGCTCCAACTCGGTCCTGGAGTGGGTATCCCGAAGGGTAATGACGTCTACCCGCTTCTGGAGGACCCTGGCGCAGAGCCTCCGGTTGGAGGGATATTGGATCGGGCCAATGCCGCAGCCGTACATAATGACAGGATTGCCCCGGACCTTTGCGGCCCAGATGGTGAACAGGTAAAACCACAGGCTTCTCCGGCTGGTAGCATCCTGCATGAGGGAGCCGCCGCCGTTGATGTAGAGCTTGATTTTTCCCATCCGCCGAAGGAATCGGGGGATGTTGAAGGTATAGATGGCGCCCACCCGGTAGGTGAGCCGGGTCTCCCGGGGCCGCCGGGACAGGACCCACAGGGGAAGGGCCGGGTCCAGCTGCCGCATCTCCCGGACGATGGCCTCCAGGATGGCGTCGTCCCCCGCATTGCCCCGGCCGTAGGCCCCGCAGATAAGCACTCCGTCCCGCTTGCCTGTCTTTCGTTCTTGCCCGCGGAGGATGGAGCGGTATATGTCCAATTGCCGCTCCAGGGTGGATTCCAGGGAAAACTGGTTTTTGCCCTTTTCATAGAGGCGGCGGCCCATGTGCTCCCGGAGCGTTCCGTCCTGGGCCAGAACGGCCAGGTGCCGGGCTAGGGCCTCATAGTCTCCCGGCTCAAACAGGAAACCGTTGACTCCATGGTCGATAAGGTAGGGCACGCCGCCCACCCGGCTGGCTACGGTGGGCAGGCCCGCTCTGGCCCCCTCAGTAAGGGCGTAGGGAAAGGTCTCCGAAAGGGAGGTCAGGGTGTTGATGTCCAGGGCGTTATAGTAGCTGTCGGTGTCGCTGACCCACCCGGCAAAGCAGACCTCCCCGGCAACTCCCAGGTCGGCAGAGAGTTTTTTCAGCATCTCCATCTGCTCACCGTCTCCCGCAATGAGGAGCCGGAGCCGGGGACAGTCCTCATGGGCCCTGGCAAAACCCCGGACCAGGGTGGCGATGTCCTTTACCGGATTCAGGCGGGCGGCAATGCCCACGATGACGGAATCTTCAGGCCAGCCAAGGCCCAGGCTATGGAGATACTCCTCCCGGTCCAGCTTGGGGGCCCTGGGAGAAAAGTCCAGGCCGTTATAGATGGTGTAGAGCCGGTTGGGGTCAAAGCCCCGGGAGATCAACAGGTCGGTGGTGGCGTCAGAGACCCCAATACGGTAGTCCAACAGCCGCAGGGCCATGGTGTTGACGATGCCGTAGGTGTATTTCGCCAGAGGCCGGCCCAGATAGTCCAGCCGGTAATCAGAGTGAACGGTGGAGACCACGGGCAGTCCTGTGGGCTTCCGCAGCAAAGTTCCCATCATATTGCCCCGGGCCCCATGACAATGGATAAGGTCATAGCCTCCCTCCCGGATGAACCGGATCAGCTCCCGGCGGACGCGGAAAATGTTGTTACCGGGAAAGATAACCGTCTCAATGCCCAGCTCCCGGGCCTCCTGGGCAAAGGGACCGTCGGTAAAGCAGACCATGGTCACGTCAATGGATTTGCCTAAATTTTGCAGCAGCATATGGACATGGGTCTTGGCCCCTCCCGTGTCGCCGCCGCTGATCAGGTGGATGACTTTCATGGGCTCCCTCCGAAAAAAGACTTGTGGGCGGATGAAGAATATGGTACAATGTGTATTGTCCTTATTGTACCACACCAAAAAAAATATACAACCAGAAATCGACGGGGATTTATACCCTCCCGCCGCTCACGAGGAGATTCAACATGAAAGACGGAAAAGTATTCGGAAAAATCAACATTATTGACCTTTTGGTGCTGATTCTGGCGGTGGTCATCGTGGTAGCCGTGGGCCTGAAGATGACGGGCCGGCTGGGAGCCGTGGTGCCCGAGGTGGGTACCAACATCACCTACACCGTCCGGGTGGAGCGGGTGGACGCCGAGGTCTATGAAAACGTCAAGAACTTCATTGAGGCCGCCAAAAATAACGGCAAGGGCGTTCCCGGCGACCAGCTCATGTCCAACGGCGCCTGCCTGCCCGCTTACGTCACTGCGGTGGAGGCCGCTCCCGCCCAGGAAAAGACGGAAATGGCAGTGGGCGACAACTATGTGGGCATCGTGACCAGCGGCAAGGACCTGCTGGACCTGACCTTCACTGTGGAGGGCTACGTAGCCAACAATACCAAAACCGAGCTGGGCAGCCAGGAGGTCCGGGTAGGCAAGCGGCACATCGTCAAGACTACCCATTTTGAGCTGGAAAACGGTACGATCCTCTCCTGTGAGTGGGCCGGCGGCACCTCGGCGGACAACTGAGAACACCACAAAGGTGGGGCGGGGAGGTTCCCCGCCCCGCTTTTTCGTTTTGGGAAAAGGGAGGATAGCCTATGTGGGCGGCTCTGTCACAATTTGAGGGACAATTTCTGCTCTGGGTTCAGGAGGTTTTCCGCCAGCCCTGGCTCAGTCCCATCGTAGCCTTTTACACCAGACTGGGAGACCACGGCCTCATCTGGATCGCCGCCTGCCTGCTGCTGCTCCTGTGGCCCAAAACCCGGCGGGCGGGTCGGGCAGGGGTGTTTGCCCTGCTTTTGAGCCTGCTGTGCACCAACCTTGTTTTGAAGCATTTGTTTACCCGGCCCCGGCCCTGGCTGGTGCTGGAGGGACTTCTGCCTTTGGTGGTGGAGCGGGACCCCAACTCCTTCCCCTCGGGCCATTCCAGCGCGGCCCTTTGCTGTGCGGCGGCCTGGTGGCATTACCTGCCCAAGTCCTGGCGTATTACGGCGGCAGCGGCGGCGGTCTTGATGGCCCTGTCCCGGCTCTATGTGGGGGTCCATTTTCCTACCGATGTGGCCTGCGGCATTTTGGTGGGCCTGCTCTGTGGCTGGGGTGGCCGGAAGCTGGAGGAGAAGTGGAGCGGCTCCCGCAGTCTACAAATTTTGTAAATCTTAAAACATTTGCAAAGCCTTTTTCCAAATCCTCTGGTAGGATAGGAGCCAATGAGGAGGGAAAAAGATGAAACGAAATATTGCTTTGACCAGTTTTGGGCTCAAACGTTTGGCGGTGATCAGCATGGTCATCGACCACATCGGGTCCTTTCTGCTGGGGGCTATGCTCGCACCCTATAAGACAGACGGAGTCCTGGTGGTCAGCGAAGGCTCCCCCGCCGCCCTGTGGAGGATCATGCAGGCCAGGGAAATGTGCGATATACTGGGACGCGTGGCTTTTCCCATCTTTTGTTTTTTGATGGTGGAAGGATTTCTGCACACCCATGACCGGGTAAGATATGGCCTGCGGATGGCTCTCTTTGCCCTGATCTCTGAAATTCCCTACGATTTGGTCCAGTTTCATACTCCGCTTTCCCTGCGGCTCCAAAACGTGATGTTTACCCTGACGGTGGGCATTTTTACCCTGCTGGCTATCAGCAAGGCGGAGGAGCGCTGGAAAACCGCTCCCGGCCCCCGCTGGGCGGCTGTGGCGGTCCTCACGGCGGCAGGTATGGCTTTGGCCTTCCTGGTCCGGGGGGAGTATGTGTTCCTGGGGGTGCTGTCGGCGGTTTTGGTGTACCTCCTGCGCCACAAAGGCCGTCTCCGCATTGCGGGTTTGACCCCTTTGCTGATCGTGTCCCCCTGGACACTGTTGGCGGTTCCCTTTCTCCTGCTCTACAACGGGGAGCGGGGAAAAGGCTCCCAGTGGTTTTTCTACATATTCTATCCCGCCCATTTCCTGGTTTTCGCCGCCCTGGCAGCCTGGCTCAGTGGTGGAGTGTAAAGTAAACTTTACATAGAAACGGTCCCGCCGGATGTCCGGCGGGACCGTTTTATGGTTCTAAAATATCATACCGCAATTCTCCATCCACCCGGTGGGAGAGAAACAGCCGCAGCCCTTCAGACCGGGCGGAAATGGGACGGCCCAAGGTTTTGGGAGGCTGATAGCCCTCCCGGAGTACCACCTTCCGCCCCAGGGATAGATGGGGAATGTAGGGCCGCTCCTCCAGCCGAAAGCCCTGTTTCCGGAGCGCCCGCTCCAATTCCGCTTGCTCTTTGAAAAGGGACGGACAGGAAACTGGCTGAAGATACCAGATGCCGCCCTCAAAGCAGTCCAAGCGGTCAAAGGTCAACTCCACCGGTGGCGTGGGGGCGTGGTCCAGAGCGTCAAAAACGGCGGAAAGACGGCTCTCCTCCACCTCTCCCAAAAAGGTCAAAGTAAGATGAAAATTGCCAACCGCGGTAAAATTTCCCTTGATCGCGTTCCTTTGAAGCTGTTTCTGTACCAGCAGAAAATCCCGGCGGGCCTGGTGAAGGAAGGGAAGGCCAATAAAGAGTCTCATATTATTATGTAAACCTCCCGCCGATGAGGGCCAGCTTTTCCTCCCGGGAGAGAGCTTTCACCGCCAACTCCCGCTTAAGAGCGGCGGACTTGTCGCCGCATTCCTCCCGGTATACCACGGTCAGCGGCCCCCGGCCCCGGGTATATTTGGCCCCCTTGCCGCTCTGGTGGACGGCAAGGCGCTTGTCCACATCGGTGGCGATACCTGTATATAGGGTGCCGTCGCCGCAGCGGAGAATGTATAGATAATACGGCATGGCAGTCACCCCCTCGTTTCTATGTACCCCCAAAAGGGGGAAGCGGCAGTTATTTGCAGCCGCAGGTGGAGCCGTGATTTCCCAGTTGGAAAGAGGCGCACTCGGTAGACTCGCACTTGCTCACGTCCTTGCAGGTGCAGCCCACGGAGATGGACTGGAGCGTACACATTCCGGCGGCGCCAGAGTGGTAGGCGCAGGAGTCCACGGAACACTTGATGCTGGGATTGCCGTTAGTTTCCCGATTCATAAAAATCCCTCCCTGTTTTGCCCCGTATAGGGGTACGGCGTTAGTATGCGCCCGGCAGGGAGGGACTATGCCCGCCTTTTTCCTCCATTATAGCTGTTGAAGAAAAAACTGGCAAGTCAAAAGAAAACCTCCCGCCGCATAGGATGGGCTGGAGGTGAGACAATGAACCTGAAAAATAACAGGGTCACTGTGGGGGAACTGATGGACTATGCTCCCGCCAAGGCAGTGATCCAGAAGCGGTTTCCCATGGTGATGCGTCATCCGATGATGGGAGCGGCCCGGACCATGACCCTGGAGCAGATTTTGGCAGTGGCCCAGGCCTATGTTCCCCAAAAAAAGCTGGAGGAGACTCTCAGCGAGCTTCGGAAGGTCTGAAGCGGACATACCACCGCAGTCCCTCTGTTCCCAGACGGCGGAGCAGGAATAGAGAGGTGGCGGCGTCCCCCAGGTAGAAAAGGGCCGCCGGAATGGTAACGGCGTTGGGAATAAGGGCCAGTCGGGGCATAAGCCAGGGGTGGAGGCCATACACCAGCGGCAGGGCCAGCAGGCCCCAGAAAAGGCTGAACACCAGGCACACCCGTCCCTGAAAATTCCAGGGCAGGGCGTGGTAATCCCAAAAGGGGGTCCCGGCAGCCTTTTCATAAAAGATTGCCAGCGCCCATTCCGCCGCTGTAGCGGTTATGGCTCCGCCCAGATAGAGCAGAAGGGGAGAGGCCTTGATCCAATCCGGAAGGGCCAGAATGGCAAGGGCGCCGATACCATAAACCGGACAGACCGGGAGAATCAGGTGGCACTTTCGGTCCCGTTTGGGGTGGCGGACGATGCGGGCGAAGGAAATTTCAAAAAGAAAGCCCAAAAAGCTGTAAAGCAGAAATTGCCAAAAAAGACCGCCCATAAGTCTACCCCCTTCCTGTTTTCCTATCATGACCGGGGAGGGGAAAAAGCATACGGGGGAGTTTTTGTCAGACAGAGACGGACCCGGCATTGCCGGGTCCGTCTTTTCGCAAAAGAGAGAATCAAAAAAACCATTGACAAACAAAACTGGGATATGCTATCATATACAAGCTGACTTTTGAAATAAAGTCACTCTGTGCGGGTGTAGTTCAATGGTAGAATCCCAGCCTTCCAAGCTGGTCGCGTGGGTTCGATTCCCATCACCCGCTCCA
>CANDEE010000033.1 GCA_947383685.1 uncultured Pseudoflavonifractor sp. | reverse complement strand
TGTTCAACCCGCTTTTGAACTATGTGTTGAATTTTTGAATGAATGGGAACTATCCTGTTTTTTCCCGCCGCTGTTTTCGTTCCCCCGGTTATGGTTTGGGCTTCGAGATCAACCGCTTCCGTTTTCAGGGCGATCATTTCTGATATTCTGAACCCCGTATAGAGGAAGAACAGAACGGAATCAACCCATTCCAATTTTTCATTTTCCCAAAGCCGGGAAACTTCTTCATCCGTGAAAATTTCCTTGCTTGTTTCAGGGATTGGATCAGAGGTAAGCAGATCAGAACAGCATTTTGAAATTATATCAAGTTCCATTGCGAAACGGTCAAGATGCCCGAAAAGGTTTTTTATCGCCCCTTGTGTGGAATACCCACAGCCGCAGCTATCAATGCAATCTTGCATTTGGTATGATTTGATTTGCTTATACTTCATTTTGTTCAGCTTGGAACAATGCTTGTATGCTGATTTCAAGGAACTTCTGTTTGATTCACCCAATTTCACAGCCCGCTTTTCAAGCCATAAATCATAGAGTTCTTGAAAAGTGATTTTATCCGTTTCAATATCCCACGGATCATTGTTGTAATTGGCAAGCATTATCAACCCTTCTTCCCGTGTGGCGGCGTAACCAATGGGCTTTTGCCTTCCTGATATACCTTCCTTCACAATATAGGGCTTTCGCCTGTTCCCTGACAGCTTCGTTACTGTTCCATATCCATTAGGATTTTTCATAACTTCACCGCCTATCTTGAAAAATCAGGCGTGAAGTGATATAATATAGACAGACCGCCTAAATCACTTCATCCTGATTTATGGTCGTTATCCCCCGTTGGTGTTGCAGCACTGACGGGGGAATTTTTTTGTTTTCAAAGTTTTCTCAAATACCTTACCCATTCTTCAATATGAGAAATCAGCAATTCAAGATCACCTTCAAATGTTCGTGTTGTGTATGTTCCTTTTAAGACTTGAATCCAATGCTTTCTTCCTTGCAGTTTTATTTTTCCGATTGGATAATGGTTGTATTCCACCGTTAAAGCCCCGTCTGACATTCGCAAGAGTTCTATTTTTGAATTTTCAGAATTAGTTAAATTTGAAGATAACTTTTCAAAAAACAATTCTTCTAATTCGTTCACAGAAAAAACCTTGTTTGGTGGATTTACTGTATATCTAATTGAATACACAAATATCACTTCCTTTCAGAAGCAAGCCTGAACAATGGCTTTATAAATTTTTTCATCCACTTCCAACAGGCTTTTCTTCCCGTCTTTGAAGATGATCTTTACCTGATAACCATTTTTTGAAACAGCCCCGGCTACACCGCCCAAAACTTCATAGCTTTCAACCGTTGTACTGTTCAATCGTAATTGCTTGATAAATCCCAAAGCAATCGCAGCGTTGGCAGCACCGCCCCCTACAACCTGACTTCCCGCATAATCACCATTGATAACCCTGTTTTTTGCACTCATAACAAATTTCCTTTCTGAAATTAACTTTTCAAAGTTCATGTTGGTTCAAGTTCAAGATGCTTTTCTTATTCTTTTTATTTTTCTGAAACAATGCAATACCGCCATTATCAGAAATATAAAATTGTAAAAATAGCAAAAATAACTTGAACCAACTTGAACCTTCTTGTTTTCAAGGGGTTTTCATCTTGAACCGGACAAGGTGAACCCCGTTGAACCTACCTTGAACTGAAATCTACAAAAATTATATTGCCTTCCCGTTTAATGATTCTTTTTGAATGGAATACTTTTCATCTTCAAGCAGCGTTTCCATAGAACCGATAATTCGCCCCTGATCCAGTGTGTCAAGTTGAAGAAAAAGTTTGACCGCTTGAAACGCTTCTTTTCCATAACACCGTTCAAACATTTCACAGGCGGCGACTTCATTTTGAAGGCGTTGTTCTAACTTGGCTAATTCATCCCTTCCGGCAGGAACATTATACCCCATAAGCCAAACTTCATTGACTTTCAGAGCCATTCCCAAAATAGACAGCTTATCTTGCTTTGGTTCAACCTTCCCTGAAACATATTGGCTTAAATCGTTTTTCTTCAACTGAACGCCGTATTTTTCACAGAATGGTTGACAGGCTTCTAAAATGTCAACTTGCTTTATCCCCCTTTCAGCCATGATTTGTTTCAATCTATCAGCCGTGGTGAAATCCTTCATGCAATCACTTCCTTTCCTATGGGGTACTTACATTATAACGCACTTTGAAGAAAAGTTCAAGGGGGTTAGGAAAAAAAGTTCAAAAATTTTGAAAAAACCTATTGACAAGTTCAAAACCGGATGCTATAATATAGACAAGTTCAAGGGAATTGAACCAAACGACAACGAACAAAGCCGCTGCAACGGCAAGCAAAATGAAAGGATGAAGTGATTTATGAAAAAGTATATGGTTTATCTTGATGATGGAAAGGATTGCTTCAAAGTAGCTGTTCCCGCAGTCAATGAAAAGGCTGCAAGAAAATATGTTGAAGGTAATGGTGAAGTTATCGCAGTAAAGGATATTACAGAAGATTTTCCTATCAGCCTTGATAAAGTGGTGCAAGCCTTGAAGAACGCACAGTTTGGACAAATTGAAATTGATCTTATAACAAGGTGCTTATCCTTTAACGATATTGCGGAATAAGAAAGGCGGTCAATAAATGAAAGAAACCAGTTTGAAACCCGTAATTGAAAAACTTGAAAATTTATTTTCAAAGTTCAATGAAAAGTTCTATAACGGTGAACTTCAAGCCCCCGTTATCACGGTAAGCCCGGACACAACAAAAGGTGCTTATGGGTGGTGTACCGCTTGGAAGGCGTGGAGCGTTGGCGAACAGAAAAAGGTTGCTGACCTTGCAACCCTGACAAAAGAAGCCCTTGAAGCAATGAAGAAAGATGATGGCTTCTATGAAATCAATATTTGTGCGGAACACCTTGCAAGACCTTTTGAACAGGTTGCGGAAACCCTCTTACATGAAATGGTTCACCTTTACAATCTGCAAATTGGGGTTCAGGACACAAGCAGGGGTGGCACATACCACAATAAGAAATACAAAGAAGCGGCTGAACAGCACGGCTTGACGGTTGAAAAGGATGCAAAATACGGCTGGACTAAAACAAGCCTGAATGATGAAGCAAAAGCCTTTGTTGCCGGGATGCAGGATAAGAAGTTTGAACTTCACAGAAAGAGCCTTCCGAAAATCCCCGGTGCAGCTAAAACAAAGCAGAGTTCCCGAAAATATGTTTGCCCCGTGTGCGGGTGCATTATCAGGGCAACAAAGGAAGTTCATGTTATATGCGGCGATTGCAATGTTGAATTTGAGGAAGAAGCCTAAACAGCTTCTTCCCCACCCAAAGAAAGGAAGCTGACTATGAAGCGAATGAAAAGAAAAACCGTTTGGGCGTATTTAGACGGGAAGAAACTTGTTGATGTAGTGAAAGCAGCCCTTGATAATAACATGATGGTTGATGATAATGGAAAGCTACTACTTCGTTTGCTTACAACCGGGATCCTGGGCGTGGGGATATATTTTGTCATTCTAAAGGCATTTTTGTTTGTTTTGGATATCTCTATGGCATCCTATTCGGGGGCAGATACAGTCGGCATTGGCAATATCCTGCGGAACCTTCCAGGGAGTGTGACCTGTGCGTACCAGGACTTTTTTGCCTTTTTTGCAGGAAAAGACATTATGGTGAATAGTTACTGGATCTGTCCGTGCTACGGAGTGATTTTTGTAGCATTCCTCTGTCTATTGATTCGAAAAATGGTGAAGAATCAAGTGGATATGCTAAGGGGCGGAATAAATAGAAGACGGAACTATGTCAGCAGGATAGGAACTGGCTGTTTTTTACCAAATGATTCCGTTCAAATCTCCTGCATAGGGAAAAGGAACCTGCGGATAATAAGATTTGTCAATGGCACGAAAAAACCGCAGGAGGAGAGAGAAATGAAAGCGACCGGAATTGTACGCCGGATCGACGACCTGGGGCGGGTAGTGATCCCCAAGGAGATCCGGAGAACCATGCGTATCCGCGAGGGCGACCCGCTGGAGATTTACACTGACAAGGACGGCGAGGTCATCTTCAAAAAGTATTCCCTGATGGGCGGCCTTTCCGACTTTGCCACCCAAATGTGCGAGACCTTGAATAAGACCACAGGCCATGTCTGCGTCATCACCGACCGGGATAGCTGCATCGCCGTGGCGGGTGCCCCCCGCCGGGACCTGATGGATAAGCGGCTGGGCGAGCGGCTGGAGGCGGTGCTGGAGGGACGGAAAATCTACCAGTTCCAAGCGGGGGAGACCCCCATGCCCGTCAGCGATGAAACAGGCAAGTTCTTTGTGGCTTGCGCCGCTCCCATTATGGCTGAGGGCGACGTGCTGGGTTGCGTCCTCTTTGCTGACGAGGAGGGGGACCTGGGCGCCAGCGGTGGGGATACCGAGTACAAGCTTTTGCAGTCCATGTCCGGCTTCCTGGGCCGGCACATGGAGGGGTAAAATCAAAAAAGACCCGTCCCAGTGCTGGGACGGGTCTCTTTTGATTATAAAAGCGTCTGAAACAGCAAAATAATGGCGATGTTTACGCCAAACAAAATTGCCAGAGCCAGCCAGGGCTGTTTTTCTTCCATGCTTGCTTCCCCCCGTCCTGTCAGTTTACGCCGGGAAAGCGGAGGATATGCCGGTATGATTTTTCCCTGCTTGGGCCATACTGGAAACAGAAAACAACAGGGAGGACATACCTATGATAAAAGGCATCAGCAGGCGGGTCATTGTTGTCAAATCCCCGGACCGCCGGTTTTTTGAGGAGGCCATCTTCATTGTCCGGGAGGGCATCATCGGCCAGGGGGGAGTTACCGCCGACCAGGTGGTGGAGGAGGCCAGAAGGGTGGCCGACGGATTTGTAAAGAAGCGAAAAAGCCGCTGGTGGCAGCGGATTCCCCCACCGGGGTATGTGGCCCTGGGGGCCCTGCTGGCTACGGCGGTGTGGTGCCTGGGGATGATGGGTTAAAAATGTATGGGGCCGCCTGAAAGGGCGGCCCCATACTTGCTTTATCAGCCTGTGCCGACCCCGGCGCAGAGCCAGACGTTGTCCTCCTCGGAAAGATACATACTGCCCGTGCGGGAATATTCATAGGCTCCCTGGGGCACATCGGGGTCATTCCCGTTGTATTCCCCAGTGTTGCCCGCCATAAGGGTATTCAGTGCGTCCTCATTCTCCGGGACAAAGATGACGGTATAGCGGAAGGTGAACCGCTCATGGTCACTGGTTTCTTTTGGGAACCAGCTTTCGGGCATATCCTCCAGAATTCTCACATCTGCCACCTTCACATAGGAGCAGGTCATGGAGCCGCCAGGGAAAAGCCGGGTCATCACTCCCTCATGGGCCTCTATCCAGGTCTGGGCAATGGCCTGGCGGCTTTGCCCTGCGCTGGGGATGGCGGCGATACTGGCAGTGAGGGTGGCCCACTGAGCCTCGTCAAACCAGCTTCTTGCCCAGTAATAGGGGACAGCCCGGTAGGCAAACACGTCTTGGGCGGGGTCTCCGCCATAGGTGACCTGATACCATTCCGGTTCCCGGTTCTGTTCCTTGAACATCACAAGGTCGCTGTCCTGCCAGAACTGAAGCACATCGTACCAGTCGGGGGAGGAGAGGGTCACCGTGGAACCCTCCGGGAGCGTCTCCGGGCCCTCTACTTGGGACCAGACCACATAGTTGTCTTTCATCTGTCCCATATAGTAGTTTCCGTTACCCTCTGTGGGGTCGATGAGATAGGCCCCGCCGTTCCCCTTCCCGTCGGCATATTGGATGCGCATCCCATGCGGGTCGGTGAGGTGCTCCAGCCGTTTCTGAAACCAGAGCTTGGCGTAAGTGGCTCCGTCGGTCAGCTCCACCCCGCCTTCCTCCATCATTTGAAGGACCTGCTCGCTCATATAGTAGGACTCTGGGCTCTCCTGGTACATTCCGCTGTGGAGGAGCCGGTAGGAGCCGTCCTTCACCTCAAAAAAGAGGGCGTCGCAGCCGGGATAGCCGGGGGAGACCCAGTCGTCCTCGGTAAGATAGCGGCCTCCCGCCAGCACCACATCCTCCGGGGTGGTGGTGTGGAGCTCGTAGTTGAACCACCAGCCCTCCACCGTGGCCCCGCCGTAGGAGTAGACATAGGGGCCGGCAAAATAGTCCACGCGCCAGTCGTCATACTCCGGCAGAGACATGACATCCTGGGAGTCCATCTTCTTTTCCGAATCAGCCTCCAGCCGCTCCTTCTCAGCTGTGAGATAGACCTCGCTTACAAAGTCTTTTGCTTCCTCCACCACTGCGGCCGGAACATTCTCATCCGCACCTACCACCATATGGTCGGTGGTGGGCTTCTCATTTTTGTAGATCAGCAGGTTTTCCCCATCGAAGTAGAGGTAACGGATCCAGTCCTTATAGTCCCCGGTATAGCCCCGGAGGGTATAGTATTTCCCGTAGCGGTTCAGGGAGATGTGATCCACCTGCCCAGGCCAATGCTCCTCCAGTCCGGCAAAGCGCACCTCATAGATATGGCCCTCTCGCTGGAAGAAGAAGCCCTTGTTGCTCAAAAGCTCATCGGAGCCGTCCCCATTCAGGTCGATCTGCCCGTTGTCGGAAAAGGGTGCGGTGAGCAGGCGCACGGGAACGGCGTCCTGGTTAATATAGAAATAGTCATAGACACTGTTCCCGTCTTCGCCCGCGTGGCGGATATAAAAGCCGTCATGTCCCAGAAGGTCATGGTAGAAGAACATATTGCAGTCATCGGAGGGAATGGTGAGGAACACATTCATGGTATCGTCAGCCTGACGGATGGCGGCATGGATATGGCCGTCAGTGGCACGGTAAATGACCACATTGTGACCGTCAAAGTTCCAATTTTCCAGGCGGTTTTCATAGCTGCCGTCAAAGTCGCCCCGATGGGCCTCTACTGTCACCGCAGGGGCGGTATAGGGCTCTAAAACAGACAGATCAACGGTAGCCACCGGCTCCCAGGCGGGCAGGGGGGTGGGGATGCTGGGCTTTTCGCACTCCCGGTTGGAGACGAACCAGTAGCCGCCGTCGGGCTGCCGGGACAGGGTAGTTTCGCACCACTCCGAGCCACTGTTCCAGCCGTGGTGGTAGAGCTTGACGGTATCCCCCTCCCGGGTGCCGGAGAGAATCTCAATGTCTCCGGGGTAGTTGGTGTCCCCGTGCATCCAGTAGTAGGCGTCGTTTTGATAGATGAAGTGTTCCAGCCCCACCATGTTTGTCTGGGCCAAGGTCAGGCCCGTGTATTCCCGCAAAACATCGTCCATCTCCTGAGCCGTCATCTTGTAAGCAGGGCAGGCAAGACCATCGGGGCTTTCGATCTCAAAAACGGTCATATGCTCCTCAGCGGTGAGAATGGAGCCCTCGCAGTAGAAGAGCTGATAGAGGTCGATGTCCTCCGGCTTGTCATAGAGATTGAAGGCCCCATTGATAAACTGGTTGCGGATAGTGTAGATATAGGAGATGGCCGGATTAGGATCACGGTTGAAATATTCCTCGTTGAACCACCGCAGCTCCTCCCCGGTAAGGGCGCGGGGGCCCTGGGGCTGCTGGCTCTCGGTGGGGGAGGGGGTGACGGCCCCGGTGGGCTTGGCCCCGGTGAAGGTGCAGGCGGCGGTGACCGAGGCCAGCACCGCCACGGCCAGCACGGCGGCGGCCATCTGCCGGGAGCCTTTGGCGATGCGGGTGACCCGCTCCTTGAGCTGCTTTTTCCCGGCGGTCATGGTGGTGGCGGCGATCATGGGGTTGGACGCCCGCTTCACGGGAATGAGGGAAAGCAGGGTTTGCCCATAGGGGACGCGCTCGGCCTCTCCCAGAGCTTCCAGTACGCTCTCATCACAGGCCAGCTCACAGTCGGTTTTGGAGCAGGCGGCGGCCACCCATACCAGGGGGTCAAACCAGTAGACGGTAAGGCACAGGCACCGCAAAAGTGACCACAGCGGGTCGAGATGCCTGGCGTGAGTCTCCTCGTGCATGAGCACATGGCGGAGCTTATCGGGGGTCTCGATGGCCGCCGGGGTCAGGTAGATGGAGTTCCCAAAGAGGCATGGAGAGGGGAGCACTCCGTCGGGAACAAGGTAGACCTTCCGGGCGGGGCCGTCCTCTGGGGTGAATTCCCGCCGCACTTTGCGGAGCCTCTGCCAGAAAATCAGGTTGGAGCCGAGGAAGAACAGGGCCATCACCGCCATACCCGATTTCCAGAGGTTGGACAAAATTTCCCAGGGCCCCACCGCCATGTGCTCGTAGAGGGTGACGGCGTTGGTCTCCGCGTCCCGAACCAGGTACCCTCTCTGCTGAAAGGAGATGGGGCTGCCGGGGGTGGGAGGCTCCATCAGGATCATGGCGGCGCCCTCCTCCGCCGTAGGCACCTCAGACACCAAAATGTTCTGCTTCAAAAGCTCCTCCGGGCTCATTCGCTCCACTGGGCGGGAGTAGTAGACCTGGCGGTTGACCTGCTGCAGGACTGCCTGCTCCACCGGCTTTGTGGCGGTGAGGACGGAAAAGTTTGCTACGGGAAGGCCAAAAAGCTGGACGGGGATCAGCAGCCGCACCAGCACCAGACCCCACAGGGCATACTGTACCCGGCGGGACAGCGTTTCCCGGAAGACCCGGCGAATCAGAAGCAGGGCGAAGATCAGGGCGGTGGAGGTAATGAGAATTTCCAACATCATGTCATTCCTCATGAGATTCATCCCCTTTCGCACTTTCCAGAATGGCGGTAAGCTCGTCAATATCCTTCTGAGTCAAGGCCCGGGAGTCCACCATGGCGGACATCATCAGCCCCAGCCGGCCCCCGTAGACCTTGTCCAGAAAGCTCTGGGTTTCGGTCTGGGCCGCGTCCTCCCGGCGGAGGAGGGGCCGGTACTTCCGGGCGGTCTCCCCGTTGTCCCAGGTCACCGCTCCCTTGGCCTCCAGGCGGGAGAGCATGGTGATGACGGTGTGCTTGCCCCAGCCCGTCTCCTCCCGCAATGCGGCGGTAAGCTGGGTGATGGTGAGGGAGGGGCCCTCCCAGAGCTTATTCATCAGCTTCCACTCGCCGTCGGATAGATTCACTTTCATATAACCTGCCTCCTTTGGGTAAACAAATGTCTACCTTCTGCTTTCAGTATAGCAGGGAGGTACACAAATGTCAACCTCCTAAAAGTGACAATAAGATTACAATATTGGGAGATTTTGGACAAAGAAAAGGGTGCGGTATCAAAACGATACCGCACCCTTTGGAGGTTTGATTTGATTTATTTGGCCTTAGCCACAATGACCCGGATGCGCCCGCCCTCGGAAATAGGCTTGTCGTAGTATCCGGTGAGGGAGTATCCCGTCCGGACCCGCTCCAGGCTGGAGAGCTGATAGGCGTTGTTCTCCAACTCATACACCGTCACTGCGTCGGACACAGGGTAGGAGGTGTTGTCCTGGCTCACGGCGGTGACGGCGTCCACGCTGGTGAGCCGCACGGAATCCAGTTTGACGATTTTATCCGGGGCCTGGAGAGGCCCCTCGATTTTCACCGGACCGCCGGACAGGTTCAGGACGGAGGAGGAGGTCTGATAGAGATAGGTCTGACCGCCCACATCGTATTGATAAACGCCCATCAGCATCCCCATGGCGGACATATCGGTCTCCTTCACCGAGGTAAGAATGCCATAGGAGTACAAGTCTCCGGTGGCGTCATTCAGAATGAGAATGTCGATCTCCCCGGCGGCGTTTTTACGCACATACTTCACGTCGTCGTTGTCTAAGGTCATCCCCGCCAGGCGGCTGGGATAAATTTTGGCGGTGGCTCCGTCCTTATTGGAGTCCAAAATCTCCACGCTGTCGGCAAAGGAAACGCTGCCCAACTTGTCGGCGGCAGAGTTTACCTTACCCGAAACAGAGGACTGGCTCAGCCGCTCTAACTTGGCCTCGCCCCCAGAGGTCAGGGTCACCTGCACCAAGCTCCCCGCTTTGAAGCTGGCGGAGGACTCCACGGGGTAGGAGTAGACACTGCCATCGGTGGCAGTAATGGACACGGTTTTGGCGGTGTAGGAATTGCCGTTCTGGTCAGTGTAGGGGCTGTCCGTGACGGCGTTCACCACCCCCACCATGGAGCCGTTGACATTGGCGGACGCGGCCACGGCGGCGACGCCGCCGTCCCGGCCCAGCAGCAGGGTCACAGTGTCCCCTGTCTTATAACCGCCCAAATTGGAAAGGGAGTAGGCGGCGGAGACAGTTTCAATGGGGTAAGTCTTGCCTGCCACTGTAACGGAGCTGGGATTGGAGGCGTTGGGGGAGACGGCCTGATAAAGGCCGGTGACCTTGTTGGAGTAGGCCCACAGGGTGCGCATGGATTTTGACCAGTAGATGACGTCGTTGGGCTGAAGAGCGGTAAGGGAGGTGAGCTTGCCTCCCCGGTAGACTGTGGCGGTATCCACGTCGAAATTCACCCGGGATTCCCAGCCGGTTTCCATGACCACGGGGCCTTCCATGGCGGAGTTGATAAGGGCCACCCGGTCAATTTCCCCGTTGAGGTTTACCAGATTCAAGGCGGGCTTTAGAGTGTTGAGATAGGTCTGGCCCTGCTTGGTCTTGGCAGTGAGCAGGTTGTAGAAAAGGTACATAGCATCCTGTCTCGTCATGGGGGAGTTCTGCCCGGCGGAAACCCCCTCGTCCAAATCCAGGTTGTGGTAAAGGGTCATCTGTCCCGCAGGCCAGGCCCCGGAGAAGTCCAGGTCGCTGTACCCCAGCAGGCGCACCGCCATGGTGACGCCCATGGCAAGGGTAATGTCCTCGTCAGGGTGAAAGGTGCCGTCCAGATAGCCGTTTACATACCCTGCCGCCACGGCGGCCTCCACATAGGGAGCGGCCCAGTGGGAATAAGGCACGTCAGGGTAGGGGGACACGCTGGTGGAGGCCCCCACGTTCTCCCCCAGAGGGGAGGCGGCAATGACCAGCTTGGTAAACTCGGCCCGGGTCACATGGCGGGAGAGCATCAGATCGCCGTTCTCGTTGCCCGTCATAATGTCCAGCGCGGACAGGACCTGGGCCATATCCTCCACCGGGGCGGGGGCGGCAAAGGCTGCAGGAAACAGCGGCAGAGCAAGGGCGAGGGAGAGCAGGACCGGTAAAATTCGTTTTTTCATGGAAGGCACTCCTTATCAATCGTATCTCAATGCGTCGATGGGGTTTAATTTAGCGGCTTTGTTGGCGGGCAGGTAGCCAAAGAGGATACCGATGGCCACCGATACTCCGAAAGCCACGGCGATGCCCTGAAAAGTGGGAATGGCTACAAAGCCGTCGTTGCCGGTGCCCAGTACCAGGGCGATCACATTGGTGATAATGTTTGCCATGATGATGCCCAACACAATGCCGATGCTGCCGCCGATGGCGGAGGTGGTTCCCGCCTCAATAATAAACTGGCTGCGGATATCCCGCCCTTTGGCTCCCAGGGATTTGCGAATACCAATTTCCCTGGTCCGCTCGGTGACCGATACCAGCATGATGTTCATAATACCGATGCCGCCTACCAGCAGGGAGATGGCGGCGATCAGGGTCAGAATGGCCATCAGCAGGTTTACCATGGAGTCCATGGCGTCCATCATCTCTGCCGAGGTCATGACAAGGTAATAATCAGAGTCATGGTAGGCCTTCAGCAGCCGGTTTTCTACGATGCCCTTGGCAGCTGCGGCAGTGGAGCGGTCAATGGAGGTAAACATATAGAGGGACATATACCCTCCTGCCCCCAGCCGGTCGGCCTGGGTATAGGGAATGTAGATACAGTCGTCGCTGGAGCCTTCGGAGTTATCGCCGTTGACGGCAAGTACCCCCACCACGGTAAAGGGAGCTCCTGAAACAGTAAGGGTTTTACCCAGAGCGTCTCCGCCAAAGGCCTCCTTTTCCAGATAGGAGCCAATAACGCACACTGCCTGGGCCCGCTCCACGTCCACGTAGGAGAGAAAACGGCCATTGCCAAGGGAGGAACCGGTCATAATAGAGTTCTTTTCCACATTGTAGAAGGTCTCGCCCACACCATAGACACTGGTGCGCTTAAACTCGTCGCTGCCCTGGCGAACCGTGCCCTGCACCGACTTGTAGGGAGTGACCCCGGAGAGGTATTGTGGATATTTTTCCACCAGAGCGTACATATCCTCGGCCTTCACATCCAGAGAGGTGCCGGTTTCCCAAATCTGGGCCTGCACCAGATTGGAGCCCATCTCCTCAAACTGGTCGTTCATATAGTTCTGCATTCCATTGCCCAGAGAGGTGATGATGATGACGGCGGCCACGCCGATGATGATGCCCAGCATGGTCAGAAGGGAGCGCATCTTGCTGGTCATCAGGCTCTTGACTGCCAGCTTAAAAGACTGGGTAAAGTTCATGCCTCCACCCCCTCGCCAATGAGGGCGGCAAAGCTGTCGTCATGGTCAGGGGCCGCACCTGTCTCCTCGGGCTGGACCACCGCCTGGGGGTCTTGAGAGTCTCCGTCGTAGATGATTTTGCCATCCTGAAGGCGGATGATGCGCTTGGCCTTGACGGCGATAGAGTTGTCGTGGGTGATAAGGACCACCGTGTCCCCTTCGGCGTTCAGCTTTTGGAGGAAGGCCAATACCTCCCGGCCCGTCCGGGAATCCAGCGCGCCGGTGGGCTCATCAGCCAGGATCACCGAGGGATTCCCTGCCAGGGCCCGGGCAATGGACACCCGCTGCTGCTGGCCGCCGGAAAGCTGAGAGGGCAGGTTCTTCCGCTTATCGGCAAGGCCCACCCGCTCCAGAGACCGGATGGCCCGCTCACGCCGCTCCTCGGCGGAGACTCCGGCGTACAGAAGGGGCAGCTCCACGTTTTCCTGCACGTTCAGCTTGGGGATCAGATTATATTGCTGGAAGATAAAGCCCAGCATTTTATTGCGGATTTCCGCCTGCTGGTCGTCGTCCATAGTGCTGACGTCTACGCCCCCCAGGTGGTAGGTGCCGCTGGTGGGCACGTCCAGGCAGCCGATGATATTCATGGCGGTACTCTTGCCCGAGCCGGACTGGCCCACGATCGCCACAAACTCCCCTGGATCAATGGCAAGGCTCACCCCGTCCAGGGCGTGGACTGATTCCTCGCCCATCTGGTATATCTTATAGATGTCTTTGAATTCAATGAGGTGTTCCATAGCTTACATCCCCATCATGGCGCTCATAAAGCTGGAGGCGTTGTTCAGGATAAAGACCGTTTCCCCTTCCTCCAGGCCGGAGAGGATTTCGATAAACTCATCATTGTTCCGGCCCAAGGTGACTTCCCGGCGTTCCAGCTTGGTGAAGTCGGCCAGATTGCCGCTTTCATCCAGGGCCCCGGCCCCGGGTACCAGTACATAGGGAGCCTCGCCCCGCTGGACTGCATCCACGGGAATGCAGAGGACGCTGCCCACTTCCTCTACAATGATGCTGGCGGAGACGCTCATGCCGGGGAGAAGGCCCTGGTCGGCCAGCTCGGAGCCATTTCCGTCCACCGTTACAGTGACGGGGTAGGAGGTATTGCCGTTCTGAGTGGTGCCGTTGATATTTACCTTTTCCACCACTCCGGTGAAGGACTGGCTGTCCAGAGCGTCGGCAGTGAAGGTGACCTTCTGGCCTACCTTAACCTTGACCACGTCCATTTCGGAGACGTTGATGTCAAAGGTGAGCCGGGACATATCATAGATGACCGCCATGAAGGCAGAGGCCCCGGAGGAGGAAGCGGTGGAGGGGTCGTAGTTGTCCCCCTCCTTATAATTTTTCTCAATGACCGTGCCCTCGATGGGAGAGGTGATGGTGTAATCCTCCAGGCTGTCCTGGGTGCGCGCCAGACTGTCCTGGGCGTTGCGGAGGGCCAGTCGGGCGTTGCTGAGCTGAATGGAGGCCGCGTCGATCTGGTCCTGCATTTGAGTTTCCTTGAATTCGCCCACCTGCTGGCCGTCATAGACCCGGTCGCCCTCGTTGAGAGTCAGGGTTTCCAGCTCTCCGGAATATTTGGCCACAAGCTGCTTCCGCTCCCCATACTGGAAGGAGCCGGAGGCGGAGGAGGTCACCTCTCCCACAGCGGCAGAGCCGGTGGAGGTATCGGACAGGGCGCCGGGGTTCTGGACAGTGATGGTCACATTCCGAACCAGAGTGCCGCCCAGGCCCACCGAATCGGTGGCGGCAATTTCAGTGATGGTTCCGTATAGAGTCTCCGCCGTGCCCGCAACAGTGACGGCGGCGCTTTGGCCCACATAGAACCCGGCGGCGTTTACCGAATGGAAGGGAACCTCCAGCTTCATGTTGTCCCGGTCCAGGATATCGGCAATGGGAGTGCCCGCGGCGATGGTGTCGCCGGGGTCCACATAGACCTTGGTAACGACGCCGTTGGCGTTGGCCTTCACCTGCCGGTCCTGGGTGTTGTCATTCCGGGTACGGACAAGACTGTCATAATTGAGCTGGGCCGACTGGACGGAGAGTTGGGCCTGCTCCACTCCGGTGCGGGCCTGCTTAATGGCATTTTCCACGTCGGAGGCGTCAATGGTGAACAGTATGTCATCCTTGCTCACTGTGTCCCCCTCCTCAAAGGGGGCGGAGAGAATCTCGCCCTTGATGAGGGTAGTGGCCTTGTAGGAGTCATTTGGCTTGATGGTGCCGGGGCCGGTGACAGCCACGGTCAGGTCCTCTGTGGTGGCCTGGGCGGGAAGGTAGGCGCCGGAAACGCTCTGAACTCCGCTGGACATACAGCGGGACAGGACAAAGATGATCAGGGCGGCGGCAACCACCAAAATGACGAGCCGCTTGACCCATTTTCTCTTTTTTTTGGGCGCCTGGAATTTGGGCGTTTCCTTGGCGGGGGTTTGGACGGTGCTTTGTTCAGCCATAAGTAGTTCTCCTTCCAAATCTGGGTTGCTGTTCGGTTCAAGATTCAAGTCCAAAGTATAGCATAGAGAATAGAAAAAATTGTAAACGGAAAATTAAAAATCGCTTAAGATGCGGTTCTGATTATTATACAGCGGCGGTAGGGGAAATGTAAATGAACAAATTGTAAAGAGGAGACTGAAAAATTTACACACAACGGGTATAAATGCCAACCTCTGTGGCAACAATGAGCCTCGGAGGTGCAATGCTAATGAAAAGAACCATGCAGGACCGTGTCAGCGACTTTATGGCGGGAAAAGGCTTCTACATCGTCCTTCTCCTGTGCGTGACGGCGCTGGGAGCATCCGGCTACTATCTCTTTTCCGGCCTGGGTGAAGAACCGCCTAAGCCGGTGTCAGGGCAGGCCACCGTGGTGCTGACTCCCGCGCCTACCCAGGCTCCCCTTCCCACTCCGGCCCCTGTGCCGCCGGCCACCGCCACACCCCGGCCCATGCCCACGGCGGAGCCTATCCCGGAAGCGACGCCTCAGGTATTGACTACTCCGGACCCGGCGGAGGGGGCGTCTACCGCCACTGACTCTGTCTTCACTTGGCCTGTGAAGGGAGAGGTGCTGCGGAGCTGGTCGGTGGAAACCCTGAACTACGACAAGACCATGGGGGACTGGCGGACCCATGACGGCGTGGACATTGCCGCTACTCCGGGCGCCCAGGTGATGGCTCCGGCGGGAGGTACGGTGAGCGACCTCTATACCGACGACCTGATGGGCACCACAGTGGTCATCCTCCATGCCGACGGCGTAATGTCGGCCTGCTCCAATCTGGCGGTGGTACCCACTGTGGAAATCGGGGACCTGGTGCGGACCGGGGACGTGATCGGCTCCGTGGGTAAAACTGCCATTGCGGAGAGCGCGGAGGCCGCCCATCTTCACCTCAGCATGACCAAGGACGGGGAAAGCGTAGACCCGCTCAGCTATCTGCCAAAATAGTAAGCATGAACTAACTCTATTTGATAAACGTCTAAATGATATACCGGATGGGAGCAAAAGTCAAGGCCCGCGGAGATTTTCTCCGCGGGCCTTTTTTTCAAAGTCCCAAGGCTCGTAAAAGAAAATAATAAAGGAAGGTGAGAAGGGAAAATACTGCCACCATAGGGACTGTTTTGGCAATCATGGGTCCCAACGGGACCTTGTGGTCCTCAGCGCAGAGGGTAAGGCACACATGGACAGGGGAGAGCTGCATGGCGGCGTAGCCCATGCTCATGAGAAGCACAAAGAGGGACAGGAAGGGCCCCGTCCCCACGGAAGCCGCCGCAATGGGCATACACATGACGGTGATAGCCTGAAGGCTGGCGATCAGAGAGCCAAAAAAGAAGATCAAAGCAAATACCAGGAAAGAGGGGATGGGCAGCCGGGAAAAGGTCTTGGGCAGGGAGGCGATGACCCCGGCGGCCTCCAAAAGCTCCTTGAACATCATGACCAGGATGATATTGGCTACAAGCCGTGGCTCAAAGGCGGAACGGAAAAAGGGAAAAACCTCCTTTGCCGTAAACTGGCCCACAAAGCAGTTGAGGATGATGCACACCGCTACCGCGCCGTAGACGGGCAGGCCCGTGACCAAAATGATGAGGATGGCAAGGCCGATGGTCCAAATGCTCCGCAGCAGCATTTTCCAGTAAAAGACCTTGGGCTGGCCGGCTGCCGTCCCCGTGTCCCGGGGCAGCTTCCGCAGGTAGACAAACCACCCCGTGGCAAAGAGAGCCAGCACCGTGGGGATCATAGCCAGAATAAAGGCTCCGGCGGAGACCCGGCCCTCCACCAGCTCCAGGGCGATAGCGATGGAGGTAAAGGTGGGCAGAAAACTCTCGGGGATATGGCGGAAGAAGGAGGTGACGGCGGCGGTTTCGGTGGGGGAGAGAAGCCCTCCCACACTGTCCCGGACAATAGGCCCGCACAGAAGCACCGTGCTGCCTCCCGGCAGGCATCCCAGCAGGCAGGGGGCCAGGGAGGCATTGACGCGCCTGTCATTAAAAATGCCGTTTAAAGCATTGCGGCAGTTCAGCAGGTCCCCCCGCTTTTCCAGCATCCGCTGGAGGAAGGTGACCGAATACAAAATCAGCAGGGCCTTGACGGTGGAATGTCCCGTCAGTCCTTTCCAAAGGGCCTGGGCGGTGACGGCAGGGGACAGGCCATAGAGCAAAATGACCGCCGTTCCGGCGGCTGCCATGGCCAGGGACAGGGGCTTTTTCCAGGCCAAAAACCCAACGATCAGGGCAAAGGCCGCCAGCAGCTTCCAAATATCCAGCTTTCCCGCCTCCTTTTGGGTATGGATAGGTACAGATGATGCGGTTTCATTGTATCAGCCGCCAACGAAAAAGACAAGGATTATATCTTCCCATTGGCGGAGGATGGAGAGAGATAGCGGGGTTGCACGGTGGAGCTGAGCTAGCGCGGCTTGTTAAAGAAAGGCGGTTCGCTGCGCTGAGGTTGTGTGATTTCAGGATAAATGATATAATCATCGCGATAAATCAGGCTTTGCGGGGGCGGACAAATGGAAAAATATATTCAAAAGAAACCGATTGCCGTATGCAGCTTTTTGTTTGCGGTTTGCCTAAGTATTAGATTTTTTGAATACTTTGTAATCCGAACCGATGAAACGGTGATAGGTGAGAATTTGATTCACAAGGTCGCTGGGATTCTTCTGTTGTTTGCTGTACTGAGAGCGGCGAATATAAAGTGGAGCGAGGTTGGATTCAGCAGACACGGCCTTGTGAAAAACACATTACAGGGACTGCTCTTAGGTGGAATCTGTTTTGCAATTTCCTACGGAGTGGAGATACTGCTTTTATCTATGCGGGAGAATGGGGTGCATATGGAGCTTTATGTCAGCGGATTTTCGCTGACAGGGACAGCGGTTCAAAATACGGGACTATTATTTTTTCTGCTGTGCATAGCCTTCAACCTCATCAATGTCTGGATGGAGGAAGGATTGTTCCGTGGTTTCCTTATCAAAGTGATTTCGGACAAATATTCCTTTTTGAAAGCAAATTTGATTGCCGCGCTGCTTTTTGGGATTTGGCATTTTGTTATGCCCGTCAGGAGCTTTGCCGAGGGGGAACTGGAGCTTGGTCAAATGCTCCTGCTTGCGGCAGGCTACATCATTCTTTCAGGATTGATGAGTATAAAGTGGGGGCTACTTTATAAAATGACGGGGAATCTTTGGTTGGGAGCAGCCGATCATTTCTTTAACAATACTGTGGCGTCCAATATGCTCCATGTCGTGACAGACAGTGGAGCTGACAAACTGCAGATTGTGCGAATCATGCTTGCGCAGATTGTTTCACTTGCCTTTGTTGCAGTGATCTATCGACCGGCCAAAAGGAATTTATAACTTCTATTTTCTTTTTTGAAAGACTGTGTTATAATCAATTCGACTGGTTCCCCACCCAGTCTAACGGCCGGAGAGAATGCCGTCCGGGGGCAATGCGCCTTACCCCCGGGGAAAGGAACCTCCGGCCCTGCGCGCGGCGCGCGTGCTGTGGAGCCTAAAAAGGGCTCCAAATCAAAAAATGGAGGTCATTTTATCATGCGCAAATTCAGCACCAAAGACCTGACCCTGGCGGCTATGGTAGCCGCCCTCTACGCCGTGATGGGCTATTTCGGCAACATTTTCGGTCTGACCTTCGGGCCGGTCCAGTTCCGCTTTGCCGAGGCCCTCACCGTCCTGCCGTTCCTGTTCCCCTCTACCGTGCCGGGGCTTTTTGTGGGCTGCGTCATTGTCAACCTTCTCTCGCCCTATGGCCCTCTGGACATCGTGGTAGGCTCGGCGGCTAGCTTGATCGCCGCCATCTGGAGCAGCAAGGTGAAAAATAAGTGGCAGGCCCCCTTACCGCCCGTCATCTGCAATACCGTGTTGGTGGGCTTCACCATCGGCCTTGCCGAGGCCAACGGCTTTACCGCCGCCTTCCCCATGGCATGGCTGGTCAACGGCCTCAGCGTGGGTGTGGGCGAGTTGGGCGTATGCTACATTTTGGGCATCCTGCTGTTGGAGGTCCTGCCCAAAATCGGCTATTTCCGTTCCATCATTCCGGAGAAACGGCTCTCCGCGCTATAAACACAGATTTAAGGAGGATGCCCTATGAAGGTCCGTAAAGCAGTCATTCCCGCCGCCGGGCTGGGAACCCGGATGCTGCCCGCTACCAAGACTGTGCCCAAGGAGATGCTGCCCCTGGTGGACAAGCCCGCCATCCAGTATATCATTGAGGAGGCCGCCGCCGCGGGCATTGAGGACATCCTGATCGTTACCAATCGGGCCAAATCCGCCATGGACGACTACTTTGACTATTACCCGGAACTGGAGACCAGACTTACCCAGGCAGGGAAGGACCATGAGCTTATGGAAGTCCGTCGGGCTGCCGATCTGGCCAACATCTTTTATGTCCGGCAGCGGGAGACCAAGGGGTTGGGCCACGCCATCTGGCGGGCCAAGCGTTTCGTGGGGGACGAGCCCTTTGCCGTGCTGCTGGGAGATGATGTAATGCGCTCTCAAAAGCCCGTCATCGGTCAGCTGATTGCCGCCGCCGAGGAGTATGACGCCTCCGCCATCGGCGTGCAGGAGGTTTCGGACGAGATCGTGTCCAAGTACGGCGTTATCAAGGCTGAGCCGCTGGGCGAGCGGGTATTTACCGTCCGGGATATGCAGGAGAAGCCCACCCTGGCGGAAAAGTTCTCCAATTACGCCATTCTGGGCCGGTATGTGCTCAAACCGGAGATTTTTGACCTGCTGGAGCATCAGACTCCCGGCTACGGCGGAGAGATTCAGGTCACCGACAGTCTCCGGACCCTCTGCCAGCAGGACAGAATGGTGGCGGTGGACTTTGAGGGCCACCGTTACGATACGGGAAACCTGAAGGGCTTCCTGGAGGCCACCATTGACTTTTCTTTGGAGCATCCGGAGACAGGGGAGTGGCTCAAACAGTTTTTGAAGGAAAAAGCGGCAATGCTGTAAGCGGAATCATAAATAAAAGAGACGCTCCCTAAGGAGCGTCTCTTTTTAATGTTTCGGTTCCACCTGTTCCAGATATTCCTCCAGAACCTTGGTGATAAGATTGGATAAGGGGCGGTGTTCCCGTTGGGCCTGGGCTTCCAGCCGGGCCTTGAACTCGCTGGTGGTGCGAAAACATATTTGCGTATCTGTTTTCATTTTGGGATCGCCCCCTTTCTTGTTATCCATTGTAAAACATTGTTTAGCAAAAGTGTTGACAAACATTGCATTACTTTGCTATGCTATGTAATGGAGGCGGTAATTATGCTGACAGATAAACAACTCACAGAGTTGACTCTTCTGATGATGGAGGAGGACTTTGAGAAAAGCCCTGCGGCGCAGGAGCTGGAATACCAGGAGCTGGTAGAAGCGTGCGACAGGGTTTGCGCGAAATTGTGCGGTAAGCTGGACGACAGGCGGGTGGAAATATTGCAGGAACTGTTAATGCTTCGGGATCAAATGGAGTATACCCATTCCCTCCACTACCTGCAGCGGGGGATCGCCCGCGGGGCGGATTTGGCGGGCAGGGCCGAAATTCCCGGCGAATTGCTTACTTTTTCTTGACATTCCGTAAAATTCCGTTATAATAGTATAGCCTGTCAAAAGACAGAGCTCCTTGCTCCCGGCAGAGGCCGGGGGCCACAAGACCATAAGGAG
>CANDEE010000032.1 GCA_947383685.1 uncultured Pseudoflavonifractor sp. | reverse complement strand
CAACTACACTCTTTCCCTACACGACGCTCTTCCGATCTTTTGTCATGGTAGGGACGGTGAACGCTGTCAACATCACCGACGGGGTGGACGGACTTTCCTCCTCGGTGACGGTGCCCGTGGCGGTGTTCTTTACCGCCGTCACCGCCCTGTGGGGACGGGAGGAGCTGACGGTGTTCTCCGCCGCTTTGTTGGGGGGGTTGCTGGGCTTTTTAGTTTATAACCATTACCCTGCCAAGGTGTTTATGGGCGATACAGGGTCCCTGTTTTTGGGAGGCGCGGTCTGCGGGCTGGCCTTTGCCACCGATATGCCTCTTATTTTGATTCTTGTGGGCGTTATTTATATTGCCGAGACGCTCTCCGACATTATCCAGGTCACCTATTTTAAGCTGAGCCACGGCAAGCGTATTTTTAAAATGGCCCCCCTTCACCACCACTTTGAGATGTGTGGGTGGAAGGAAAAAAAGGTGGTGGCGGTATTTTCCGCCGTTTCTGCCGTGTTCTGCGTGATCGCCTACCTGGGCGTTATGGGACGGTATTAAGAGTACAGAGTAAGGACCATTTTTAGAAGAAAGGCGGTGGCCCCATGCCAAAGCTCAAACGTGACCTGACCATGGAGCAGCAGCTTGCCAGAGGGCCTGTGGACCTGCCCTTTCTCATGCTGGTGGTGCTGCTGACGGGCATCGGGGTCATTATGGTCCTCTCCGCCTCTTACGCTACGGCTATGGGGGAGGGAAAGGACCCAACCTATTACTTTCTCCGCCAGGCAATCTTTGCCGGAGGCGGCTTTGTACTCATGTATATTGCCTCCAAGGTCAACTACCAGTGGTACCGCTGGGCCTCGGTGCTGGTGCTGGGACTGGCATTTGTATTGCTGGTGCTGGTGCTGATCCCCGGCTTCCACACCGTCCGGAATGACGGTGTGCGCCGCTGGCTCCGGCTGCCGGGATTTACCTTCCAGCCTTCCGAAATGGCGAAGCTGGGCGTGATCCTCTATTTCTCCGCCCGGGTGTCCAAGCGAAACACAGAAAAAAGGCGGACCTATGATACCCAGAAGCCTTCCGGCGTCATTTTCCAGGCTCTGGAGGACTGGGGCTTTATGGAGCTGGTGCCCTATATTGTGATCCTGCTGGCTATCATTGTGTTGATGTATTTTGAGCCCCATATGTCGGGCACCATCCTCATCCTGGTTGCCGCTGCCGCCATTCTCTTTGCCGGCGGTGTGAAGCTGCGGTGGTTCGGTATTGGCATTGTGGCGGTGACCGGCATCCTGGGACTGATTATTACCGCTACCGATTATATGACGGCCCGTATCAACCTTTGGCGGGACCCCTGGGCCTATCCCAAGCACGGCGGCTATCAAATCATCCAGTCTCTTTACGCCATCGGTTCCGGAGGCCTGTTCGGCGTAGGCTTTGGCCAGGGCCGGCAGAAGCAGGGCTTCCTTCCCGAGGCGGAGAACGACTTCATTTTCTCCATTGCCTGCGAGGAGCTGGGCCTTATCGGCGCCTGCCTCATTCTGGCCCTGTTCGTGATGCTGATTCTTCGTGGCTACTGGATCGCCCTCAATGCCAGGGACCGGTTTGGCTCCCTTCTGGTGGTAGGAATTACCACCCTGATGGCGGTGCAGGTGTTCCTCAATATTTCCGTGGTCACCAACTTTTTGCCTACTACCGGCGTGTCCCTTCCCTTCTTTAGCTACGGAGGCACGGCGCTGATGATACAGCTGATCGAAATGGGGATCGTACTGGGTGTTTCCAGGCAGGCCCGGGCGCCAAAACAGGGGTAAAAGCGCCGTGAAGGAACAGGTGGCGGTTTTGTTCCCGGGCGGCTGCCCGGTCCATGGTGTGACAAAGCGACTTTAGGGGAGGCGTTTTCTTGTGAACATTATCTTTACCTGCGGCGGGACCGCGGGACATATCAATCCCGCTGTGGCTCTGGCCCGGATGTTCCAGGAGCGGTGCCCCGGCTGCTCTATCCTCTTTGTGGGGGGAGATAAGGGCATGGGCACCCGGCTGGTACCCAAAGAGGGCTTTCAGATGAAAACGGTGACCATCACCAATTTCCGCCGCTCCATGCGCCCCTCCGCCGTCAAGCACAACGTGGGGACTTTGGTGAACATGGTGAAGTCCGACCACCAGGCCAAGGCCATTCTGGATGAATTTAAGCCCGACCTGGTGGTGGGCACAGGGGGCTATGCCAGCTATCCCATCGTAAAAGCCGCCGCCAAGCGGGGCGTACCCACCGCCATCCATGAGTCCAACGCCGTCCCCGGCCTTACCACCAAGGCGTTATCCAAGGTGGCCAGTGTGGTGATGGTGGGCTTTGCGGAGAGCAGAGAATACTACGACGATCCGGACAAGGTGGTGATTACGGGGACTCCTGTCCGGGGGGACTTCTTTCGCCGGACTCGGGCGGAAGCCCGGAAAGAGTTGGGCTTTGATGATGACAGGCCCCTGCTCCTCTCCTACTGGGGGAGCCTGGGAGCCGAGAGAATGAACGGCTATATGACCGACTTTATCACTCTGGAGAGTAAGGCCGGCGCCCCTTTCCGCCATATTCACGGGGCGGGGAGGGACTTTGCCGCCATGACAAAGGAGCTTGCTGCCGCGGGAGTGGCGGGGGAGAGCCTGGACGGGGTAGAGGTCCGGGAATATATCTACGATATGCCTCTGGTTATGGCGGCGGCGGATTTGGTGCTGTGCCGGTCGGGAGCCTCCTCCATCTCAGAGCTGGCGGCTATCGCCAAGCCGTCGGTGCTGGTGCCTTCCCCCAATGTCACCGCCGACCACCAGACCAAGAACGCCCGTATCCTCTCCAACGCCGGAGGGGCGGTGCTTCTGCCGGAAAAAGAATGCTCCGGAGAGCGGCTTTACGAGGTAATTTCCCAGCTGCTCCATAGCCCGGAAAAACGGGCGGAAATGACCCGGAAGCTGTCGGAGCTCTCCATCCCGGACGCCAACGAGAAGATATTCGAGACCCTAAAGGGCTTGCTGCGGTAAAAGAGGGCGGGAGTCCACAGGACGCCCGCCTGCCGCTGCGAAATGGACCCATTTTCTCCTCCCTGCATAGGATGACCTGAAGGAAATCCGATAGGGAGGGCAAAACATGAGCATTTTCAGGATTCAGGGGGGAATTCCCCTGTCCGGGTCCGTCCGGGTGCAGGGAGCCAAAAACAGCGTCCTGCCCATTTTGGCGGCGACCCTTCTTTCCACGGGGACCTGCGTCCTCCATAACTGCCCCCGGCTCACCGATGTAGACCATACTCTGGACATTCTGCGCCATCTGGGCTGCAAGGTAGTGCGGGAGGGAGCGACGGTGACGGTGGACGCCTCCTCGCCCACAGGCTGGGCCGTGCCCGACAGCCTCATGCGGGAGATGCGTTCCTCCGTGGTCTTTCTGGGGCCTATCCTGGGCCGTATGGGACAGGCGGAGCTGACTTATCCCGGCGGCTGTGAGCTTGGCCCCCGGCCCATCGACCTCCACCTGGCGGCCCTGCGGACGCTGGGGGCAGAGATCGGGGAGAAAAACGGGCGGCTGCACTGCGGAGGAAAGCTCGCCGGGGCGGACATCACCCTGTCCCTGGCCAGCGTAGGAGCCACCGAAAACGCCATGCTGGCCGCTGTTATGGCCCAGGGCAGGACAACGATCACCAACGCCGCCCGGGAGCCGGAGATCGTGGACCTGCAAAATTTCCTCTGCACTCTGGGAGCCAAAGTCCGGGGAGCGGGCAGCTCCATCATCGTCATCGAGGGGGGGACTACCCTCCACGGCGGAGAATATACCGTTATGGCAGACCGGATCGTAGCGGCTACATACCTTTCGGCGGTAGCCGCTGCCGGTGGAGAGGGAGAGGTTTCCGGAGTGGACTGGCGGCAGCTTTCCACCGTGACGGCGGTATTTTCCGAGGCGGGCTGCCGGGTGGAGAGTACGGACCATTCCATTCATATTCAGGCCCCGGAGCGTTTGCGGGCCGTACGGCCCATTCGTACGGCCCCCTATCCGGGCTTTCCCACCGACGCCCAGGCGGTGGTGATGGCGGCACTATGCAAGGCGGACGGGGCCACCGTATTTGCGGAAAATATGTTTGACAGCCGCTACCGCCATGTAGATGAGCTGATCCGCATGGGCGCGGACATCCGGGTAGAGGGCAGAGTGGCGGTGGTTTGCGGAGTGCCCCGGCTTTTTGGCGCCAGAGTCCGGGCCACCGACCTCCGGGGCGGCGCGGCCCTCGCTGTGGCGGGGTTGGGCGCGGAGGGTGAGACGATCCTCTCTGGCCTGCGGCACATCTGCCGGGGTTACGCTGATTTGGCGGGAGACCTGACTGCTTTGGGAGCAAAAATGACCCTGGAGGAAGAAATTGTCACGGAATCTTAACGATTTTTTCACCCAGGTGTGATACAATGAAGCGAAAATGCTTGCTTGCAAGGGCAATTTCGCAAAGACGTCCATACCGCAGCTGCGCATAGCACGGAGGGGCGGAGCCCACAGGCTTGTGAAACAAGGCTGCTGCGGACATGATAAAAGGAAAGCCAACAAAGGACACGGGAGGCCATGGAATGGCGGCGAGGAGAAACCGGAATCGACAGCGGCGGAGAAGGGGACGCTTTGGCTTCCTCTATAAGCTGCTGTCCTTTCTGGTGATTTTCGCCGCCATATTAGTGGGCTGCGTGGTCTTTTTCCGGGTGAATGAGGTGATAGTCACAGGCAACAGCCGCTACTCGGACCAGGAGGTGATTGCCGCTTCCGGCGTGGAGCTGGGGGACAACCTGTTTCTGGTGAACCGGCCCCAGACCGCCCAGAGCATCCTGCAGCAGCTTCCCTATGTGGAGAACGCGGTTCCTGTCCACCGCCTGCCCGACAAGGTGGAGCTTCACATCACCGAGTGCGTTCCCGCAGCCGCCCTTCGCTGCGAGGGGAGCTGGTGGCTGCTGGACCCCCGGGGAAAGCTGCTGGAGCAGGGGGGTAAGTCCATTGTGGGAAACCTGCCGGTAGTCCGGGGCCTGAACCCTGTGGAGCCTGCTGTGGGAGAGTGGCTGAAGGTGGACATTTTGGAGCAGACCCGCCTGGAGGGGCTTCAAAAGCTCCTTACCGCCCTGGACGCCAGAGAAATGGCGGGGGGCGTAACGGAGTTTATTGATTTAAGCGCCTCCAATGTGATCCGTTTCGGTTACGGAGAAGAATTGACGGTGGCGGTGCCCATGGAGGGGGATTTTGCCCTGCGGGTCTACTCGCTTCAGCAGACCATAGAGACCTTTGCCCAGCAGGGCGAGACGATGACAGGCACTCTGGAGCTGACCTACGGAGATTCGGAGGCCCGCTTGCTCACCGAACGGTGGCTTCCGTCGTAAGGACGGGGAAAAAGTTGGACAAACTTGCAAGAAATCCGCTCTGGGCTATTGACCTCAGGGCCAAAGAAGGATAGAATAGTACAAGATATAGCACTTGCTGGGACCCAGGCCACAACATGGCCCGGGCTGCCGGAGGATACAGAAGGACTATACATAGGAGGAGCAATATATGCCGTTTGGATTGTATACCGGGCCGGAGTCGGTCGTCAACATTAAGGTTATCGGCGTAGGCGGCGGCGGAAACAACGTGGTCAACCGCATGGTTCGCAGCGGCGTCAAGGGCGTGGAGTTCATCGCCGTCAATACGGACAAGCAGGCCCTGACCATTTCCAGTGCCAGCCAGAAAATTCAAATCGGGGACAAGCTCACCAATGGGAAGGGCGCGGGCGCCGATCCCGAGGTGGGCCGCAAGGCCGCCGAGGAGAACAAGGCCCAGATCGCCAAGGTGATGGAGGGCACCGACATGGTGTTCATCACCGCCGGCATGGGCGGCGGCACCGGCACCGGCGCGGCTCCCATTGTGGCTGACATCGCCCGGGAGGCGGGTATCCTGACCGTGGGCGTGGTGACCAAGCCCTTTAATTTCGAGGGCCGCCGCCGGATGCAGCAGGCGGAGCTGGGGATCGAGGAGCTGAAGGGAAAGGTGGATTCTCTGGTCATCATTCCCAACGAGCGGCTGAAATTTGCCACCGACCAGAAAATCACCTTTGCCAATGCCTTCGAAATTGCCGACGATGTGCTGCGGCAGGCGGTCCAATCCATTTCCGACCTCATTAAGAACACCGGCTTCATCAACCTGGACTTTGCCGACGTGACCGCCGTTATGAAGGACGCGGGTATGGCCCATATGGGCGTGGGCCGGGCCGCCGGCAAGAACAAGGCCGAGGAAGCCGCTAAGATGGCTATTTCCAGCCCCCTGTTGGAGACCTCCATTAACGGCGCCCGGGGCGTACTGGTCAACATCACCGGGTCCGAGGACATCGGCCTGGAGGAGGTGGAGCAGGCCGCCGAAATGGTGCGCCAGGCCGCTCACCCCGAGGCCCTTATTATCTTCGGCGCCGCCTTTGATCCCGAGTTGGAGGATGAGATGCAGGTCACCGTCATCGCCACCGGCTATGACGAGGAGGCCGCAAAGATGGGAGCCAACGCCTTCACCAAGGCGGGGGAGAAGGTAGCCGGCGCACAGCAGACCGCCGAGGGAGCTGAGGCCGCAGAGGACAAGCCCGCCGCCGAGGACGATGACCAATGGCAGTCTATTTTCAATATCTTCAACCGGGATAACTGACATAAAAAATGAGAACCGCCCTCCTTGGAGGGCGGTTCTTTTTTGCGCTGTTTTCGCTTAAATGAGGTGCAGGACCTCGCCGTCGTCCTTTACCACGTCAATATGGCAGTCCATGCCCAGAGTGGTGACGGCAGCCAGAATCAAGGCCCAGGGAGCCGCGGCCACGCCGGCTACGATGCCTACGTTCAGGGGAAAATTGACAATGGTCTCCCCATCCTTTGTGACCTGAATTTTGGTCACGTTGCCCTTCTTCACCAGCTCCTTGAGCTTTTCCACGACTTCCTCGGCAAACTTTTTGTCCTTCATATCTTCCACCATGGGAACGACCTCCTTGTATTGATGAGATGGGACTTCTGCCCGCTCTCCCATAGTATGCCACAGCCGGGGGCCGTGGTCAATGAAGAATCCTTTAAATTTTCTGGACAGAGAGTAAAAAACGGTGAATGGAGCCTTCCAATGTTCCATTTTCTTCCAAAATTTGCTGGGCCTCTAGGAGACGGGGGAAGCACGCCTCTACCGAAAAGCCGGGAAACTCCCACTCGATGATTTTGGCGAACCAGACCAGCGCTCCTACATCATAGAAGCGGATGGGGCGGAAAGTCTCCTGACTGTCCAAAAGGGCAAAGCCCTGGCTTCGGAACCGCTCTGATACCGCCGCCAAGTGGTTGTCTGGGAAAGGGAGCGGAGTGCCGGGAAGGAGCAGCTCCACCAGCTCCCGGTCATTTTGAGAACCTACCTGCTGGGTGACAAAGATTCCGCCGGGGCGGAGGACCCGGCAAATTTCCGCAGGCTCAAAGTCTCCGTGGCGGTTGATGACCATGTCAAAGCTGCCGCTGGGCCAGGGGAGCGGTCCGTTGGCCTTGGCGGGGCGGAAGTCCACCCCAAGGGGCAGAAGGACCTCCCGGCACAGCTCCACGTTGGGGGGGTAGGCCTCGGTGGCGGCGGTGTTTTTGTGGGGATGACCCAGGGAGAGGAGAAATTCCCCGCCGCCGGTATCCAGGTCCAGCAGCTTCTTCTCCGGAGACAGGTACCGTTCCACGGTCTCCCGGTAGTCCCAGGGCAGGTCGTCCTCCTCCTCATACCGGCCCGTGAGGTGGGAAAAATCCCAGCCGTGGATGTGGGCCGCAGCCTCCTCGGCAAGCCATTCCTCCCGTAAAGTCTGTATCTCCATTGGCGTTTCCCCCTTTCAATCAGTAGTATTATAATCATTATACCATTTCTGTCAAACTTTCCCTTGTGGCAGTCTCCCTATGGTGGTAAAATGAAGGCGGCAGGTCCATACTACCTCCAAGGGAGGGAAACGTATGAAGAAAATCGGAATCGTTACCGGGGCCTCCTCCGGGCTGGGGCGGGCCTACGCAAAGCATTTGGACAAGGTCATGGAGCTGGACGAGCTGTGGCTCATCGCCCGCCGGGAGAAACGGCTGGTGGCCCTGGCGAATTCCTTACGGTGTGACTGCCGTATTCTGGCCCTGGATTTGAAGAACCGGGAGAGCATTTCACTGCTTCAGCTGGCCCTGGAGGCGGAAAAGCCCCGGGTGTCCGTTCTGGTTTCCGCCGCCGGGTTCGGGAAATTCGGCAGGGCGGAGGACATGACGGCGGAGGAGACGGAGGACATGATCGCCCTCAACTGCCGTGCCGCCGCGGAGGTGACGCGGGTGTGCATCCCATACCTCCACAGGGGCAGCCGGGTGCTGGAGATCGCCTCCTGCGCCGCCTTTCAGCCGTTGCCGGGGATGAACCTCTACGCCGCCACCAAGGCGTTTCTGCTTCGGTATACCCAGGCCCTCCGCTGGGAACTGGCTCCCCGGGGGGTGCTGGTGACGGCGGTGTGCCCCTATTGGGTCAAGACGGAATTTATGGCGGTGGCCCGGGATACCGCCAACCCGGAGGCTGTCCGCCACACTCCCTTTGCCATGCGGCCTGAGGCGGTGGCGGCCTGGAGCCTTACCATGAACGGCCTGGGGCTGGGAGTGGTCACCTGCGGGCCCATTCCCTTCGTGATGGAGGTGGGGAGCAAGGTGCTGCCTGCCCGGGTGCCTATGGCCATTTGGGATAAATGGAGAAAGATTTGAGAGAAAGAGGGAATTGCCATGCCTACCGACATTGAGATCGCCCAGAGCGTACAGCCCCGTCCCATTAAGGAAATCGCCGCCAAGCTGGGACTTGCGGAAAAGGATCTGATCCCCTATGGTCACGACAAGGCCAAGGTGGAGCCCGCTGCCTACCAGGATAAGCCCCGGAAGGGCAAGCTGATTTTGGTCACCGCCATCAACCCCACCCCAGCGGGGGAGGGCAAGACCACCACCAGCGTGGGGCTGGCGGATGCCCTCCAGCGGCTGGGGAAAAAGACCTGTCTGGCTTTGCGGGAGCCCTCTCTCGGCCCTGTATTTGGGGTGAAGGGGGGAGCTGCCGGGGGCGGATATGCTCAGGTCATTCCCATGGAGGACATCAACCTCCATTTTACCGGGGATTTCCACGCCATCGGAGCGGCGAACAACCTGTTGGCGGCTATGCTGGACAACCACATTCAGCAGGGGAACGCCCTGGATATCGACGTGAAGAATATTACGTGGAAGCGGTGCGTGGACATGAACGACCGCCAGCTTCGCAACGTCATTGACGGCCTTGGCGGGCGGATGCAGGGGGTACCCAGGGAGGACGGCTTTGACATTACCGTTGCCAGCGAGGTCATGGCGGTATTCTGCCTGGCCTCCGGGCTTTCCGATCTGAAGGCCCGGCTGGGCCGGATGGTGGTGGCCTACAACCGCTCCGGGGAGCCTGTCACCGCCCACGATTTGAAGGCGGAGGGGGCTATGGCAGCTCTTTTGAAGGAGGCCATCAAGCCCAATCTGGTTCAGACCCTGGAGGGAACTCCCGCCTTTATCCACGGCGGACCCTTTGCTAATATCGCCCACGGCTGCAACTCAATCTCCGCTACCGACGCGGCACTGAAATTAAGCGACTATGTGGTCACCGAGGCGGGCTTTGGAGCTGATTTGGGAGCGGAGAAGTTTTTGGACATCAAGTGCCGTATGGCGGCGCTTGTTCCCGACGCGGTGGTGGTGGTGGCTACCGTCCGGGCCCTGAAGCACCACGGGGGCGTTGCCAAGGCCGACTTGAACGGGGAAAACCTGGAAGCGTTGGAAAAGGGGCTTCCCAACCTCCTGCGGCACGTGGACAACATCAAAAATACGTATCATCTTCCCTGCGTGGTGGCGATTAACGCCTTCCCCACCGACACCCCCGCCGAGCTGAAGCTGGTGGAGGACAGGTGTAAGGAGCTGGGAGTCAATGTGGCTCTTTCTGAGGTCTGGGCCAAGGGAGGAGAAGGGGGCGAGGCCCTGGCCGCGGAGGTCGTCCGTCTGTGTGAGGAGCCAAAACTGGACGAATTTACCTTTGCCTACCCGGACAACACCTCTATTCTCTACAAGCTCAACGCCATTGTGGGCAGGGTATACGGCGGAAAAGGCGTTGTTCTTACGCCCGCTGCGGAAAAACAGGCCCAAAAGCTCCTGGAGCTGGGCTTTGGGGATTTGCCCATCTGCATGGCGAAGACCCAGTACTCCTTCTCCGATGACCCGGCCCTTTTGGGAGCGCCGGAGGGGTTTACCGTCACCGTCCGCAATTTGAAGGTTTCCGCCGGGGCGGGTTTTATTGTAGCCCTCACGGGAGACATTATGACCATGCCGGGGCTTCCCAAGGTACCGGCGGCAGAAAAGATCGACGTGGATGAAAATGGAAAAATAACCGGCCTGTTCTAAGCCGGAAAAAACTGGCCCCTTTGGTTGTATGCATTTTGCGTACAACCAAAGGGGCCAGTTTTTCCTTTTTATTCCAAAATGTGAAGTTTACTTTACATTTTCAGAAGCCTCGGGGAGGGAGGGCAGCCAATAGCCCTCACCGGCCACGCCGCTCTCCACGGGGATCATCCAGCAGCCGATGGAAATGCCGGTGATGGAATTCAGCTCCTCCATAGGCTCCGGAAAATCCCAACGGTTCAGGTTGGGGCCTAAATATCCTCCACTGCCGCTCTGACCATGATCCAGTTGAAATTTGGAGCCATCGGACAGCCAGGCCCACATGGGGTAGCCGCTGATAACATCATTCAGGGAACGGGTGACCACCGTGACTCCCAGGGAGGATAGCCGCAGCTCCTCTAAGGAGACGGGGCCGAGAGCTCCGGTAAGGGGGGAGGAACACTCCTCCACCTGCTTGACAGTGAGGGGGATGACCCAGCGGCCCTCAATGTCGCCTGCATCGCTGCCGAAACTGCCGTAGGCCCGGGAGAAAACCAGGTCTCCCAAGTCGGCTGGGGTAGCGTGGACAGACATATCAAAATAGCATAGGCCGTCCTGCTCAAAGCTGGTGGACGGGTATAGGTCAAACAGCAGCCCAGACTGGTGATAGACGCTGACAAGGCCGTGAGAAACAGAGGGGGTAGAGCCGGCCGGAAAGCAAAACAGAAAATGAAGCCGTCCGTCAGCGGTAAAGCCCATAGAGGAGAGAATCACTCCTTGCGTACCGGAAAGGTCAATGTTGCTTTGACCAGGAGCCGGAACGGTCTCCCCGGTGGGGAGCTGCTGGGTGGAGAGGTAGGTTTCAGTCAGTTTTTCCACAGGGACAGGCTCATCGCTGGAAAAAGACTGTCTTTGATTGGAGATTTTACTGATCTGAAGGCTTCCGGTTGGGTTGTTGTCAAGGAGTACGCCGTTATTTCGTTCCAAAACCGCCAGAAGGGTCTGGGTCTTGGGGTCATATCCCAGCCGTTTAGAGACATAGCTGTATCCGATCCCCTCTCTTTGCTGCTCCTGGGGGACATTTAATTCCAAACGGGAGGACATGATATCCATATCCGCCGCAGCCAGCCGGTTCTGGCCCCATAGGTCGGTCAGCTCCACATAGACCTTGACGTGAACGGAATCCGCAAGGGCGGAAATGAGTTTTACACGGATGCCCTGATCCTCCACGGTTCCCTCCATAGGTTGGGCGTAGGGGGCAAAAGTCCCCAGGGCGGCTTGGAGCATCTCACTGAGGGTGGGCCCCGCCGCCAGGGCGGTGCCGGTGAGGGCCAGGGCCGCCGCGGTAAATGCGGCGGCAAGACGAAGTTTATATTTCATATAGCATTTCCTTTCCTGTTCCTGGGCCGAGAGAGTGCACTCCACCCGGCGGCAGATGATTTTAGGGTCAATGTGAAAGGGGCTGGGGGAAGGGGCAAGCCCCAGCTCCCGCTCCAGTTTTTTCAGCCTGTCAGCCAAGTTCCACACCTTCCTTTCCCTGTATCATTTCCCGGAGAAATGACCTTCCCCGGCGCAGTTTGGTCTTGGCGGTGGAGAGATTCATTTCCAACTCTGAGGCAATGGTTTTCAGCTTTTCTCCCTCGTAATAGTAGCGAAGGAACAGGGTCCGCTCGGGTTCCTCGAGGCCGTCCACCAGCCGCCAGAGGGCTTCCTGGGTCTCCTGTTCCTCCGTTTGCCGCTGGATGTCCACCGGAGCGGGAGTGTCGTCAGGAATGGGGGCGGTGGGAAAGTAGGCACGGAGACGGTTTTTGGCCTTGTTGGCCGCCACTGTGCCCAACCAGGGGCGAAGGGAACCCTCCGGATTCAAGTCGGCGGCGTGGCGCCACAGCTCTACGAAGGTATCGGCCACCGCCTCCTCCAGCTCCTCCCGGGGGAGATGGCCCAGATGACGGTAGGCGCAGGCGGAAACATAGGGGGTGTAGCGGTGGATAAGGGACTCCAAGGCCCCGGCGCTGCCCTTTTGCAGTTTTCGGATCAGGGTTTTGTCGTCCAAGGCTTGTTTCCCCCTCCTTTTTGAGACGTCTCTATATCTAAATACACCGTTTTTGGAAAAAGGTTTCAAAAAAGCGGCTGGTTTTTACACCAGCCGCTTTTCTTATTTGGCGTAGTAGTTGATCAGGCACCCCGCCAGGATGATGTCCCGCTCCTCCCTTGTAAGGCCGGGAAGCTTCAGGGTCACCGGAGTTTTGGTTTGACCGCCGTCCTTGGGATGCTGGATGAGATAGGCCTGGATTTCCTCCCCGTCTCCCTCCAGCAGGGCCTTGATGCCGGGGATATAGAGGGAATCGCCTTCTTTGAGCCCCCAGTCCTTCACATCCTCCGCAATGAAGGGGAGCATTCCCCAGTTCACCACGTTGGAGCGGTAACGCTTGGTGGCGTACTCGACCGCCACGTTGGCGCAGCCCCCCAGCACCCGCTGGCAGGAGGCGGCCTGCTCCCGGGCCGAGCCGTCCCCCGGCTTCAGGGCCATGATGAAGGAGCCCAGCCCCACCTGATCTGAAAGTTGACCCAGGGTGGCGTCCCCATGCTCCCGCCGGGCCATTTCCTGCTCCTGGATGGCCAGAGCCCGTTTTACATAGAGGGGGTCTTTCCGGCTCAGGGCAAACTGGGAGAGCTTAATAGGGTTGGAGCGGTAAGAGGAAGTCTCCCCGGAGGGGATCAGCTCATCTGTGGTGGTCACCGGGTCATAGATGGCGGCACAGCAGGTGAGAAGCAGGTTTTCGGGAAGGGGAATTTGCTCGGGCCAGTCGGCAATGTTGGGGCCAAAGACCAGTTCTGTTTCGCTCTGGGGCTTGCCCACGCCGTAGTAGATACGGGCCTTATACGCACTGTCGTCGTAGGCCCAAGTCTCACCGGGCCGGTCGGCGGGGACGGCTTCCAGCTCGTCCGCGGCGGTGAGGACGCCCCCATTCAGGGCCGTGGCGGCGATGGAGCGGGCGTCCATAAGGGCCACATAGGAGATTTGACCGTCTCCCGGTTTGCTGCCTTCCCGGTTGGGGAAGTTCCGGGTAGAGTGGCGGATGGAGAAGCCGCCGTTGGCGGGCACATCTCCCGCTCCAAAGCAGGGGCCGCAGAAGCAGGAGCGGATGGAGGCTCCCGCCGCCATGAGGTCGGAGATGTAGCCGTTTTTGGTCAGCTCCAGATTGATGGGCATGGAGCCGGGATAGCAGGAGAGCCAGAAGCCGCCGCTGCCGGTAGAGGCTCCCTTCAAAATCTCCGCCGCCCGCTTGAGATTTTGGTAGGTGCCGCCGGAGCAGCCGGCGATCACGCCCTGATCCACCCGGAAGGTCTTACCTTGCGCCTTGGAGAGAAGGGAGGGGGCGTTCTTTACCCCCAACTGCCCGGCGGTGTCCACGTCCACCTGGTGGAGAAGGTCGGCCATGTTGGCTTTGAACTCCCGGATGGGGTAGGCGTTGGAGGGATGGAAGGGCAGGGCGATCATGGGCTCCACGGCGGCGAGGTCAATTTCCACCAGAGAATCATAGTAGGCCCCATCGGTGGGAGAAAGGGCTTTGTACTGTTCCCCCCGGCCCAGGGCGGTGAGGTGAGCCTTGGTGATTTCATCGGTGCACCAGACCGAGCTGAGACAAGCAGTTTCGGTGGTCATGACGTCAATGCCCGAGCGGTAGTCCATGGAGAGGGAGGACACGCCGGGGCCGAAGAACTCCAATACGGCGTTTTTCACCGCGCCGCTTTTGAAGGTAGCTCCCACCAGGGCCAGGGCCACGTCCTGGGGGCCCACGCCGGGCTTGGGAGCTCCGGTGAGATATACGGCGATGACGGGGGGATAGGCGATGTCATAGGTCTTTTCCAAAAGCTGGCGGGCCAGCTCCGGGCCGCCCTCTCCAATAGCCATACAGCCGTAGGCCCCGTACCGGGTATGGGAATCGGAGCCCAGGATCATCCGGCCGGGGGCGGCGTACCGCTCCCGCATATAGGAGTGGATCACCGCCTGGTGGGCGGGGACGAACTCACCGCCGTACTTTTTGGCGGCGGAGAGGCCAAAGAGGTGGTCGTCCTCGTTAATGGTGCCCCCCACGGCGCACAGGGAGTTGTGGCAGTTGGTAAGTACGTAGGGGATGGGGAACCGCGTAAGGCCCGAGGCCCGGGCGGTCTGGATGATGCCCACGTAGGTGATGTCATGGGAGGCCATGGCATCAAATTTGATTTGGAGTCGGGTCATGTCTCCGCTCCGGTTGTGGGCGGACAGGATTCCATAGGCCATGGTCTTTTGCCGTCCGGCGGCAATTCCGGCGGGGTTGGCCTGGGCGGGGGTGAAGCCCGCCTGCGTATAATAAAATCCCTCTCGTTTGACCGATATGCTCATGACTGCTCTCTCCTCCGCAATGAAAATGGTTATAGTCATCATACCAAATCCCCGGGGAAAAGGCAAGGGGGAGCCTTGAGAGAGAAGGACTTTCCTGACGGTCGAGCGGTAAAATGGGGAGGAGGGCTTGACTTTTTCTCCTGCTGTGAGTAAGGTGAATGCAGGCGCCGGTTTGGAATGACAGGAGGAGCATATATGGAAGAAAAACGTCCCTTTGGAGAATATATCCGAAAAAAACGGTTGGAGCTGGCCGTGACCCAGAAGGAGCTGGCCCAACGGCTCTATGTGGCGGAATCCACCGTCAGCAAGTGGGAACGGGGGCTTTCCTATCCCGATGTGTCGCTTATCACCGCCATCTGTGGAGAACTGGGCATCTCAGAGCACGAGTTTTTTGCCGCCTGTGACGACGACCAAGCCCACGCCCGGGAAAAGGCGGCCCGGAACTGGCGGATGGCCTTGGCGGGCCTGCGGCGGTTTTTTGCCGGAGGGTATTTGATTGCCGTTGCAGTTTGTTTTATCTGCAACATCGCGATTTACCGGACGTTGGACTGGTTTTGGATCGTGTTGGCGGCGGTGGGGCTGGGGGCCTGTTTTACCAACCTGCCCTTTCGGGTGAAGAAGAACAGGGTTCCGATCTGCCTGGGGGCCGCCACGGGGTGTATGGCCGCCCTTCTGTTGGCGGTCTGGCGGTATGCCGGGGGCTACTGGGTGGCAGGGGGGCTGGCCATCGCTTTGACCAGCCTGGCCCTTCCCTGGGGAATATGGGCCATTTGGCGGTTCTATGGAAAGAATGTGGCGGTTCTGTCCGCCTGCTGGGCCAGCTTGTGGGTATTCCTTTTGCTGACGGTGATTTGGGCCTTCGCCGGGGGAGAGTGGCTGCTGGAGCTGGCCTGCCCTCTGGCGGCGTTGGGGGTGGCTCTTGGATGGGGGTATCTGGCCTGCGTACGCTGGCTCAAGGCGGGGCCGCTGCTGAAGGCGGGAGTTATGGCTATGCTGACCAGCTTTGCTGTGCCGGCGTTTCACTGCCTTTGCCGTTTTCTGCTTTCAACAGAAGAAGGTCCCTGGTTTTTGGAGTATTTTTCCCTTTCGGCTATGTTAGCTCGGCGGAGGGCGGGAGACCCTTCTTGGGTCAATATGTTGATTTTTCTTCTGCTATTGCCGGTCTCTCTTTGCCTGTTGGGAGCTGGCTTATGGTTGGAGGTTCGGCGGAAAAAGGAAAAATAAAAGGGAGGGTGGCCGGATGTCTCCGGCCACCCTCCTTTTTACCATGCCCCGTTCTGGATTGCGTTGCCGGCGTTTTCTATCATCCGCCCGGCATTGTCCATAGCTCCACGGGCCGTGTCACCCATATCCCGGGCCGCCCGGTCCAAACCCTTGGTCACCGTGTTAGGCGAGACCGCGGGACTGGGCTGGGCGGAGGCCGAAGGGGCCACCGCCGGGGCCGAGGGGTCAGGACCATTATCCGCCGTGCTGCCACAGGCCGCCAGAGCGGCGGTCAGGGCCAGGGCCAGGGCCATTAAGCCGATTTTCCGCTTCATTTCCCTCTCCTCCTGAAAAACATGATCGTTGGAATCTCCATCCGAGCCATAGTATGTCCCAAAGAAAGAGAAACATGGGCGGAAAATGGAAGAAAAAAAGTCAAAAAAGGGCTTGCCTTTTTCGGGGGAATATGGTATTTTCAATAATAAGAATAATTCTTATTATAGAGAGAAGGGAAGACATGGCCGGAAAACGGTATTCGAGACAGCGGGAGTTGATTTATCAGGCGGTAATGGGCAGCAAGGAGCACCCTACGGCGGAGATGGTATACCAATGGCTGAAGCCTGCCAATCCCAACCTGAGCCTGGGGACCGTGTACCGCAACCTGAACCTGTTGGCGGAGGAGGGCATTTTGATTCGGATGCCTTTTCCGGTGGAACGCTATGACGGGGATGTGCGGCCCCACAGCCATTTTCGCTGCAAGCGCTGCGGAGGGGTCTTTGATCTGGATCTGGATCATGATGGGGACATCGATGGGCTTGCGGCGAAGGCGGCGCCAGGATTTCAGATTGATGGTCATGATTTGACGTTTACGGGAGTTTGCCCGGAGTGTCAGAGAAAATAACTGGGAAAAAGGAAAGAGCCAGAGCAAACGCTCTGGCTCTTTTTGACAAACATACCTCAATTTGAGGCGCGTTCTCACTGCTGGCTGGCTTTGTAATTCTCTCCCCAGTTTTGCATGGCGTCCAGCACAGGTTTGAGACTATGGCCTAAATCAGTAAGAGAGTACTCCACTCTGGGCGGAACCTCCGGATAGACAGTACGGGTCACAAGGCCGCTTGCCTCCATTTGCCGGAGCTGAGTGGTCAGCACTTTTTGGCTCACATTGCCAATCGATTTCCGGAGTTCGCCAAAACGTTTTGTTCCCGGCAACAAATCCCGCAGGATGAGCACCTTCCATTTGTCACTAATCAGAGTAAGGGTAGTTTCTACCGGGCAGGCAGGCAAAACTTTGCACTCCATCAAAGGATTCTCCTCTCACATTAGTTCCTTTTTGGTAACTATAGCACTTTATTGTGCTTACTTTACAATTGGGAGGAACAGCATTATCATAGCATCAACAAGCGGGAAATGCAAGTCCCGCAGAAAAGGAGAAATGACTGCTATGAAAAACTATCAAAAGGCCAGCGTACCTCAAGGAGCGAGAACAGAGCTTCACGACGCCCTTGGGTTGACAGGTGCGGAAATCAGTGTAAACCGGCTGCCCGCAGGCGCAGGGGTTCCCTTTGTCCATGCCCACAAGCAAAACGAGGAGATTTACGGCATTTTAGAGGGTGCTGGGAAAGCGGTTATTGATGGGGAAATGGTGCCCCTGGCCGCTGGGGATTGGCTTCGGGTGGCCCCCGCTGCCAAGCGGCAGTTTTTTGCCGGAGAACATAGTGTCATGAGCTTTATCTGCATCCAGGTAAAGGTTAACTCTTTGGAGGGATATACCGCTGACGATGCGGTTGTCGGTGAGGGCTGACACAGCAAAGAGCCGCAGGCGGTCATTCTGAAAAGGGTGACTGTCTGCGGTATTTTTAATGGGAGAGAGGGAATTTTATGACCCGGTTAGAACAAATACAGGCACTTAATGATAAATTGCTGGTGGAGATGCCCTCTCTCCGTTCCCAAGCGGCACAATTTCCAAAGGATCAGGCCGCCCAGCGGCGGCTTCTTCGTTCCCTGATGAATGTACGCCCACCTATGCCGCTCTTGCCCGATTTTCTTGCCCTCCAAGATGAACTTTTATCGGCGGAGCAGGGGGAAAAAGGGGTGGTAGATGCGGCAAATCTGGCAGAAGTTCCAGGGCACCCTGGCTTCGCGTTGTGGCAGGGGGATATAACCAGGTTAAAATGCGACGCCATTGTCAACGCCGCCAACAGCCAAATGCTGGGGTGCTTCCATCCCTGCCACGGCTGTATTGACAATGCCATCCACTCTGCCGCTGGACTTCAGCTTCGGGAGGCGTGCCGCCGACTTAAGGAGGAGCAGGGCCGTGAAGAACCCGCTGGTCAGGCTAAGATCACATTGGGGTATAACCTTCCAGCCCGGTACGTCCTCCACACCGTCGGCCCTATCGTCTATGACGGGGTGACGGAGCAAAACCGCCGGGAGTTGGCTGGCTGTTACCGCGCCTGCCTTCGGCTGGCCGCTGAAAAAAAGCTGAAAAGTGTAGCTTTCTGCTGTATTTCCACTGGGGAATTTCATTTTCCCAACCAGGAGGCCGCACAAATCGCCATCCAGACTGTGACTGACTACCTCAAAACCCCGACCTCCATCAAAAAGGTGATTTTTAATGTTTTCAAAGACATGGACAAAGAAATCTACGCTGACCTTCTCGGAGTCCGTTAAACGGCTGAAGGCCCTCCTGCATGATTGTGACGCCTTGGTGGTCGGCGCTGGGGCGGGTCTGTCCACCTCGGCCGGACTGACCTATACCGGTCCCCGGTTTGATGAATATTTTTCCGACTTTAGGGATATGTATGGCATTCAGGATATGTATTCCGGGGGGTTTTATCCCTACCCAAACTTGGAGGAATATTGGGCCTGGTGGAGCCGCAATATCATGGTTAACCGCTATATGGACGCTCCCAAGCCGGTCTACGACCAGCTTTTGGAGATAGTGGCGGATCAGGATTACTTTGTCCTGACTACCAACGTAGACCATTGTTTCCAAAAGGCCGGGTTTGAGAAAAACCGTCTTTTCTACACCCAGGGAGACTATGGGCTGTGGCAATGTTCTGCTCCGTGCCGCCAGGAGACCTATGACAATGAAGAAACAGTGCGACGCATGGTGTCGGAACAAAAGAAAATGCGGATACCCTCCGAGCTGATCCCCCGCTGTCCCCATTGTGGAAGGCCTCTGACCATGAACCTGCGGTGTGACAATACGTTTGTTCAAGACGAGGGCTGGCACACCGCCGCCGGACGTTACGCCGACTTTCTCCACCGGCATACCGGAGGTAGGACACTGTTTTTGGAGCTGGGCGTGGGGCAGAATACCCCCGGTATCATCAAATATCCCTTCTGGCAAATGACAGCCAAAAACCCGGAAGCCACCTATGTATGTGTCAACTATGGCGAGGCGGTTTGTTCCAGGGAATTGGAAAAACGATCTCTTTGTATCAGCGCAGATATTGGAAGCGTACTGAAAGAAATATTAGAAAGGCATTAGCAAAAGCAAGGCATTCCCTGCTGGGGAATGCCTTGCTTTTGCGCGAGGGTAACAAAATAAACCCCTGGACTTCAGCGTTGAGAATGCTATGCACTGCCAAATTAGGCCCATAGCTCAAATCTTTAATGTTCGGCCCAGTATATTAATTTGGCTATAGCCAGCGAGATTTTGTAGTTGAACCCTAAATCGAGGTGAAGATATTGATTAAATATATTAAGGATTTCTATGAGATATTTATCCTGATATGCCTTCAGTAGAAAGATTTCAGAATCAGATAAAATTTTAGTTTTCTCATAATGAATATTATTTCGACATTTCCGATTTGCGGGGAAAAATTTTTGGTCAGGAATTAGGGCACTTAGGCGTTGTTGAATCTCAGCGAGCAGTGGGGAGTTAATATCATGCATATCTTTATCTCCGATAATAGAAATAATCATTGCCTTTAGTTTCATTAAAGATAGTTCCGTATTAATTAGATGCACACCATCACCCGTTGAAATTTTCAATATTGGGATTTCAGAAAGGAGAAGAATGGAATTAATTAGAGAATACCGATATAAGATATATATTTTGTCCTGTTTGCTTAGAGGAGTGTTGAAAATTTTTGAACTTGCGTATGATTTTTTGGAAATTCCATGGTGAAAATAGCCTTCTGTAAGTTTCTCACTAAGTGTTTTCTCAAACTGATTAAAAAAATCTTCATAATCGTACCCTATGGATTTGCATAACATTTTTGCAAAATCATATGGAATGTTGGCTAATTCCTCAAATATAGAAAAGTTATCACCTAATATATTTTCAAATCGATGTGTACCAAAGTTTATCCCCAATATATTGGAATTTGAATCTATATCGACAACTAAATCAAAAATATAGTTGTCAAAATTGAGGCCACTTTGGGCTATTACATCCGCAACTTTTTTGGAATTTTCTGAGGGAACCTCTTTTAAGAACGATTGGCGACATTCGTTTAAAAATTTTGCATGCTTTTTATTAATAATTTCCCCGTATTTTTTGTCAAGCCTCTCCAATTCATGAGAAAAGATGGCTAAACTCCAGAGAGCTGGCAGTCCAATTAAAGCTTTTTCATTTATGTCATTGATGTTTTTCTTGGTAAAGAATAAGCACATTAAAAATAAAAAGTCTTGAAGTATTTCTACAATTGAATCAGATTCTCCTACAATATGTGTCTCACTCATAATGTACCACCTGTTTGTTTTGTTAAAATTATACAACATGGATCTAAAAGTAGCAAGCACATAAAAACGGGGCTACTGATGAGGTAAAAGATTAAATTATACCAGAGCTTTCAAAAAAGGAGAACACCGTTTTTCGATAAAATCGTTCAAAAAGCGATGTTTATTGTATCACAGTATCTGCTCCATTTGTACAGTCTGTTTAATGTTACCTTTCATCGTCTGTAGGGAGAAGAAAGATGAATCAGGACAACAAGGTAGGCCCAGTCAGTAACTCCCA
>CANDEE010000031.1 GCA_947383685.1 uncultured Pseudoflavonifractor sp. | reverse complement strand
AGCTTGTCCGCGTCCTCCCCCTTGGCGGTGAGGATAATGATGGGCACATTGGAAAACTCCCGGATCCGCATACAGGCCTGAAGCCCGTCGATTTTTGGCATCATCAGGTCCAGGATGATGAGGTCAAAGGAGCCGCTCCTGGCCAGGTCTACGGCGGCCTGACCGTCATAGCCCACCTCTACCTGGTAGCCCTCGCTCTCCAGGTTAAATTTGATGCCCTTTACCAGCACCCTCTCATCGTCTACCACCAATACCTTCATGGCTCCACATCCTCCGTTGTGATGTATTCCAGGCACTCCGCCAGGGTCTCCTCTCCAATGCCCTCCACCCGGGATATTTCCTCCGGGAAGCGGAAGGGACCGTTCCGCTCCCGGTCCGCTACAATGGCCGCCGCCCGCTTTTCTCCGATGCCGGGGAGAGTCATCAGCTCCTCCTTGCCGGCCGTGTTCACATTGACCTTTTCCAGCTCCGGCGGCTGATCGGGAGCCGGAAGGGCCACCGACGTTGTCTCCAGCCGCCGCTCCGTCTCCACCCGGAGAGGCTCCGCCGAAGCCGCGCCCCGGAGGAACCATCCGGCAGTAAAGGCCAGAAATACCACAGAGAGAAAAAGGATGCCTCCCTCCCATCTGGAAAGTTTCATAAATTTGTAAGCTCCTTCCCCGTTGCGCCCCGGCCCTTATTCTGGTATACTAATAAAAGTATATCATAAATAGCAGGAGTTTCCTATGAAAAAATACACTTCTCCCCTAACTTTTTTGACCCTTCTGGCCCTGACAGCGTCTCTTTTTTGCCCTGCTGCCCTTGCCACAGGGACTCCCGCCGCTCCCCAGTCCTTTACCTCCGTGCAGGCTGCCGCCGCCATTTTGCTGGATGCGGACTATGACGAGGTCCTGTACGAGCAGGCCGCCGACGAGCTGCGCTATCCCGCCTCCATCACCAAGGTGATGACGGGGCTTTTGGCCATTGAGGCGGTAGAGCGGGGACAGCTCACCATGGACACGGTGATCACCCTTGGTGACGACCTCTACACCGGCATCGGAGAGGGCGGTTCTACCCAGGAGCTGAAGGCAGGGGAGATGCTCTCCGTCCGTGACCTCCTCAACTGCGCCCTCATTCCCTCGGCCAACGAGGCCTGCAACGCCTTGGCCACGGCGGTATCGGGCAGCATCTCCGCCTTTGTGGACCTGATGAACCAGCGGGCCGCGGAGCTGGGCATGAAGAACACCCACTTCACCAACACCCACGGCTACCATGACGACAACCACTACACCACCGCCCGGGACGTCTCCCGAATGTGCCTGGAGGCCATGAAGCACCCGGACTTCCGGGAAATCGTCTCCTCGGTGAGCTATACCGTCCCCGCCACCAATCTCAGCAAAGCCCGGGAGCTCCATGACACAAACGCCCTGGTGTCCAACTTCCGCACGGGAGAAAACCGTCTGCTTTACCGCTACGCCGTGGGCATCAAAACCGGCTCCACCCCGGAAGCGGGCTACTGTCTGGCCTCCGCCGCCGAGAAAAACGGGCGGCTGATGATCGCGGTGGTGCTGGGAGGTACCTACTGGAAGGTCAACGGAGAGTATGTAGACCACAATTATTTTACCGAGAGCAAGGCTCTTTTGGAGCATGGCTTCAACGACTTCTCCCGCCAGGCCGTTCTCAGCCAGATCGAGCCTGTCAGCACCATTCCCGTAAAGCTCTGCGCCCAGCAGGACTATGTGACCGTCCAGCCCGCCGCCGGCCTGGAGGCCACCCTGCCCAACAGCGTAGACCCGGCCCTTTTTGAGCGGGCTATTGATCTTCCCGAGGGTCCTCTGGAAGCTCCTATTCAGCAGGGCCAGGTCCTGGGCACCATCTCCATCTCCTACGAGGGCCGGAATTTCGGCACCGTGGACCTGGTGGCCGCCACCTCGCTGGAACGTTCTAAATGGCTGGCTATATTGGATAAGCTCCAGCAGCTTTTCAGTATGCTGTGGGTAAAACTGGCCCTGCTGGCCGCCGTCCTCATTTTGCTGGTATTCTGCCTGCGGCGGGCCATTCTCGGTCCCAGCCGAAAACGCCGCCGGGACAGCCGGAGCACCCCCCGCCGGCATACATACAGCGGCTCTTACCGGGGCCGACGGCGGTAATGGCTGAAAAGGCCCGAACTCTTTTGAGTTCGGGCCTTTTTTAGCGCTGATTATGTTTACATCATTTTCTCCATCTGAAGGAGCCGTTTCTTCCGCTCCACTCCCCCGGCGTACCCCGTCAGGCCTCCGCCGGCCCCCAGCACCCGGTGGCAGGGGGTCAAAGAGGAATATCCCGTACAAAGCCAGTCTCCCATTTCTTACAGAGCCTGTTTCAGCGCCTGGGCCAGCTGGTCGGGGCAGGAGGTGGGCTTGCTGCCGCAGCGGATGCCGTCCAGGCGGGCGATCACATCCTCCACCTTCATCCCCTCCACCAGCCTGCTGATGCCCTGAAGGTTCCCGTGGCAGCCGCCCATGACCTGGAAAGACTTCACCACGCCGTCCTCCACCTCTATGGTCATCTGCCGGGAGCAGGTGCCCCGGGGCTGGTAGTTAATGGTCATAAAAACCACTCCTTTTTCTTTGTATTCTGCACACAGGATAGCACACAGCAGAGAAAATGGCAAGCCTCCTCTAAAGGGGGACGCCTTTTCATCAGGATAACAGGTCAGGTCCCGGCAAATCCATCTGCCGCTTGCGGTCAGAGGACCAGGCCAGCATCTTCTTCAGTCTCTGCTCATCCCCTGCGGCAATGACGTCACGGTAGGCCTTCAAATGCCCCAAAAGGGCGTCCAGGCACACGGTAAGGGCGGGCGCGTTCAGAGAAAAAAGCTGGGTCCACAGGTCCACATCCAGAGCCGCCACCCGGGTACAGCCCCGGAAGGAGCTTCCCTCATAGCCCTTGCAGGTAAACAGGCTCTCATCGTCGCAGACGCTGACGGCGATAATGTGCATCATTTGACTGGTGTAGGCAATGATGGCGTCGTGCTCGGCAGGGGTGGTATTCACCACGTCCCGGCAGCCCAGATAGTCCGCCATTCGTGCCAGCAGGGCCACATTTTCGGGGCGGCTGTCCTCCCGGGGTGTGATAATATAGTGAGCCCCCCGGAACATATCCGTCAGCGCATGCTCAATGCCGGAAAACTCAGTACCCGCCATGGGGTGGCTGCCCACAAAATCCACCTCCGGAGGCAGCGCCCTGGACGCCTCCATGATGGCCCCCTTGATGCCGCACACATCGGTGACCAGGCTCCCCGGCTTAAAATGAGAGCGGTGCTCCCTCATAAACGCCACAATGTCCTCCGGGTTGATGCAGAGAAAGGTCACATCGGCCTCCCGGAGAGCGGCGGTTACGTTCAAGGTGGCCTCATCCCCCACCCCGTGGGAGAGGGCGTAATCCACCGTAGCTTGACGGCGGGCCACACCCACCACCTTGTAATCCTCAAAGCCCTTCAATGCCAGGGCCAGAGAGCCGCCGATCAGCCCCAGACCCACAATGACGATTTTTTTCATGCCATCCGCCTCTTTTCTTCCCCTCAAATCTCTCTGCCCACACACTCCGCCACGGTAGCCGCCTTCTCCATCAAACCGGCGAACTGCTCCGGGGTAATGGACTGCTGTCCGTCGCAAAGAGCGTGGATGGGGTCGTTATGGACCTCGATGATAAGGCCGTCGCACCCGGCGGCAATGGCGGCAAGACTCATACGCTCCACCATCCAGGCCTGCCCACAGGCGTGGGAGGGGTCCACCATGACGGGCAGATGGCTCTGACGCTTTACCGCCAGCACCGCCGACAGGTCCAGGGTGTTCCGGGTAAAGGTCTCGTAGGTACGGATGCCCCTCTCGCACAAAATCACATTGGGATTGCCTCCCGCCAGGATATATTCCGCCGACATGAGCCACTCCTCAATGGTGGCGGAAAGGCCCCTCTTGAGCAGAATCGGCTTCCGGAGCTTGCCCAGCCGCTTCAAAAGGTCAAAATTTTGCATATTTCGCGCGCCCACCTGGATCACGTCCACGTGCTCGTTAAAATAGTCTACATCGTCGGTATTCATAATTTCGGTGACCACCGGCAGCCCCGTGGCGGAACGGGCTTTTTCCAAAAGGTCCAGCCCGGAGTAGCCCATCCCCTGGAAGGCGTAGGGGCTTGTCCGGGGCTTGAAGGCCCCGCCCCGAAGGGCCTGGGCTCCTGTATCCTTCACCGCTCTGGCGATACCGGTGACCTGTTCCTCGCTCTCCACCGAGCAGGGCCCCGCCACCACCAGCAGCTTTTTCCCGCCTACCGCCACGCCGGGGGCAAGCTCCACCACCGTGTCGTCGGGGTGGTACTTCCGGTTGGCCTTCTTATAAGGTTCGCTGACCCGCATGACCCGCTCTACTCCGGGCAGAGACTCCATCTTTTCGGTGTCGATGCCGGCGGCGTTGCCCTCGGCGCCCAGAATAGTGGTCTCCGCGCCCTTGGAGATCATGACCTTCACACCGCTCTTTTCCATCTCCTGAATGGCGCGGTCCAGCTCCTGGCGGGTAAAGCCCGGTTTCATAATAACGACCATAAAAATCTCCCCCTTTGTGGTTTTGAAAAAAACGAAAAAACGCGGCGGCCCCTTCGGGCTGCCGCGTCACATCACAAATCCGGCAGGTCCGTTCAGGGCGTTACAAAAGGCCGCTATCCAAATAGCGGCAATAGGAGTAATACCCGCAGCACTTTTGTTTGCACATAGCAGCACCTGCTTTCTACGGGCTACTTTAGCACTTTTTGGCGTTAAAGTCAAGAGGGAACTTCTTGAATTTTTTTGGATTTGTGGTATCATATAGAAAACCCATTTCTTTACTCTGTTTTACAAGGAGGCTGACTCCATGAAAATTTCCACCCGTGGGCGCTATGCCCTGCGGCTCATGTTGGACATTGCCCTGACGGGAGGGGAAAGCCCCGTGTCTCTCCGGGACGTGGCCCAGCGGCAGGACATTTCCGACAAATATCTGGAGCAAATTATTACTCCCCTAAGCCGGGCAGGCCTGGTTCGCAGCGTCCGTGGGGCGGGCGGCGGCTACCTGCTGACCAAATCCCCTGAGGAATATACGGCAGGAGAAATACTGCGGGTATTGGAGGGAAACCTCTCTCCCGTAAGCTGCGTCCAAGACAAGGGCTGCTGCGGAAGGGCAGACCGGTGCGTGACCCAAGAGGTCTGGGAGCAGATCGCGGCGGCGGTGTCCGGGGTCGTGGACCATATCACCTTAGCCGATTTGGTCAAGCGGTATCACGAAAAGCAGGGAAAATAACAAGGGAGAACGCCCAAGGCGTTCTCCCTTGTCCTTATCCAAACCACCACTTTACGGCCCAGGCCGCCGCCAGGAAGGCCGCCACGTCGGCGCATAGGGCCGCCGGGATGGCATACCGGGTCTTTTTTACCCCCGCCGCTCCAAAGTAGACCGCAACGGTGTAAAAGGTCGTCTCGGTACACCCCAGCATTACCGCCGCCGTGCGGCCTATGGGAGAATCCGGGCCATAGGTGGAGATCAGCTCCGCCCCTACCCCCAGGGCCGCGTTGCCGCTGACTGGGCGAATCAGAAGCAGCGCCACCGTCTCCGGAGGCACTCCCAGCCCGGTAAGAAAGGGGGCCAACAGATTTCCCAGCGCCTCCAGCACTCCTGAGGCCCGGAGCATATAGACCGCCGTCATCAGCGCTACCATGGCGGGGATGATCTTTACCAGTACCCCCAGGCCCTCCCCCGCCCCCTGAATGAGGGAATCATATACGTCCACCCGCTTTGCCATCCCCCACAGGGCTACGGCGGCGATGGTAAAAGGCACCACCATCTGGAAAAACAGAGTCATTGTCTTTTCCCCCTCCACAGTCTCCCCATCACCTTTGCCGCCAGCACCCCCACCGCCACCGAAACAGCAGAGGCCAGCCACACCGCTGGGAGAATATCAAAGGGCGTAGCGCATCCCGCCGCCAGTCGGACGCTGGCCACCGTGGTGGGGATGAGCTGGATGGAGGCGGTGTTGCACACCACTAACATACAAAGGCTGTCGGAGGCCACCCCGGGCGTTTTCCGGGCCATTCGCCGCGCCGCCTGGATGCCCAGGGGAGTGGCCGCGTTGCCCAGCCCCAGCAGATTGGCAGACACGTTGGCGGAGATTGCGTCCATAGTCTCCTTGTCTCGCCGGAAGTCGGGGTAAAGACGGCGCAGGACGGGCCGCAGCAGCCGGGAGAGGGCTTCCGCCAGCCCCGACCGCTTCATGACCTCCATGACCCCCATCCAAAGGCACATGACCCCCGCCATGGTCAGGCACAGCTCCACCGCGGCGGCGGCTCCCTCCACAGCGGCGGCAGCTACCGCCGAGCCGTTCCCCGCCCAAAGGCCATAGACCACCGAAACCGCCACCATCCCCGTCCAAATCACAGACATGGCCATCTTGTCCACCCCTTTCCTCCTCACTGTATGCAGGCTTGACCGGGGGTATGTCCAGGTTTTTCCCTCGACAGGATTCGCTTGACAGCGACGGGAAATCCTTTATAATGGAAAATGTAGCAATAAATGGAATTTACGGGAAATTTTGAGAAAAGGGGAATGGACCTATGAAATCGACCGGAATCGTAAGAAAAGTGGACGAATTGGGACGAATTGTGCTCCCCATTGAGCTGCGCCGGACCCTGGGCATTGATGACAAAGACCCGCTGGAAATCTACGTAGGCGACGACGGATCGGTGATCCTGCGGAAGTACGAACCCTCCTGCGTATTCTGCGGCAACGCGGGGGACGTACTGACCTATAAGGGTAAGAACCTCTGCCGGGACTGCCTGAAGGAAATGTCCAAAATGTGAGAGAGAAAAATGAGAGCCCTGCCGGAAACCGGCAGGGCTTTTTCTATGTAAAGTTTACTTTACATAATTATGTAAAGTATCACTCCCGTGCAGCATTGTAAAGCTCATTCCGGGACAGCCCCAGCTCCCTGGCGGCCTGCCTCACCGCATCCTTTCTGGAAATACCTTGGGCTAGAAGGGTTTCCACCCGTTCCAGACCGTCGTCCAGGGTATATTCCCCCTCTCCGGCGGCGGGGACCCCCTCCACCACCAGGACAAATTCCCCCCGGGGGACCTCGCTCCTGTACTTCTCCGCCGCATCCCCCAGGGTGGTGCGAACAATCTCCTCGTGGAACTTAGTCAGCTCCCGGCAGAGGGAAATGCGGCGGTCAGGGCCAAAGGCGGAGAGCAGGTCAGAGAGGGTAGCGGTCAGCTTGTGGGGAGCCTCATAGAGCAGGATGGTCCGTTCCTCCCCCGCCAGGGCCTCCAGCCGGGCACGGCGGTTTTTTCTGTTCATGGGCAGAAAGCCCTCAAAGACGAACCGGGCGGTGGGCAGGCCCGAGGCGCAGAGGGCCGTGGTAAGCGCGCAGGGGCCGGGCAGGGGCACCACTGGAACCCCGTTCTCCGCGCAGAGAGCCACCAGGTCTTCGCCGGGATCCGAAATGGCGGGGGTGCCCGCGTCGGTACAGAGGGCGCAGCTCTCCCCCGCCAGGAGGCGGTCCAGCACCTGCCGCCCCGCCTCGTCGGTGTTGTGGCGGTAGTAGCTCATAAGGGGCTTTTTGAGGCCCAGGTGGTTCAGGAGCTTCAGGGTCACCCGGGTGTCCTCAGCGGCGATGAAGTCCACCTGGGCAAAGGTCTCCGCCATCCGGCGGGAGACGTCTCCCAGGTTGCCGATGGGGGTGGGGACAAGATACAGAGTGCCGGGCATGGACAGCCCTCCTTTGGGGTGAAATTACGGACGGTCGGGCAAAATGGCCAGGCCGGGATTGCCGCCCTTGACCGTCTCAATGAGGACAGCATAGGGGGGCTTGTCCGGTTTGCTGCGACAGAATTGAATGCGCTTTGGCTCCAGCCCCGCCCCCCGCAGCTCTGTCAGCAGGTCGGTCAGCCGCTCCGGGCGATGGACCAGGGCAAAGCGGCCCTTGGGCTTCAGGGCCTTTGCCGCTGTGCGGCAAAGCTCGGAAAGGGTACCGGCCTCCATCCGGCCTGGACCGCCCGCCCTTCCCGAGTCTTTGGGGTACCAGGGTGGGTTGGAGACCACAAGGTCTATTTCTTCGGGCAACAGGGCCCTACGGAAGTCCCCGGTCATGATTTCCCCCGCCAGGGCGTTTCTCTCCAAATTCTCCCGGGCCAGAGCGGCAGCGGCAGAATTGATTTCTACCCCAAAAAGGGTTGCATCCGGCTGACGGCGGGCGCAGAGCAGGAGCAGCAGCCCCGCTCCGCAGCCCAGGTCCAACACCCGGCTGTGGAGCTTCACCGTGCAGAATTCCCCCAGGGCCAGGGAATCCGCCCCCAGGGGAAAGCATTCTTCCGTCCAACGGTAGGTATAGGGGCCAAGCTGTTCTATCTGCTCCATAATTGGCCCCCCTCCTTTGTTTGAATCCCAATTCGCTTTCGTGTTCCCAGTGCTTTCAAGTTCATGTTCGGTGAATATTTATAGGTCTTTCCCTTTGGAACAATTCGTGCGATTACGCTGCAAACTGAAATTTATTTCATGGCTTTTATAGTAGCGGTGGCCCCCCATTCAGAAAGTATATCGACAAATGAGAACCCTGCTTCTTTCAGCGACTGCAATTCGTGTTCTTTTGTAAGCGGTGTATCGTAATGATAAAATTCATCATCGCAAATCCCCTGCTCGGATTTTAACCGCAACAATTCTTGCCTATAAAAACATTCTTGTTCATCTGTTCCCGCGAAATAATCGGTTAAAATAAAGTAACCATCTTGTTTCAATGCTTGAAAAACCTTTTTGTAAAGAGAAGTCTTTTTCTCCTGAGTAAAATGATGTAACGATTCAATGGACACTATTGCATCATAACATTCTTTTTCAAAAGGAATATCAAAATATGAACCGCAAATAGTAGTAAGTCCTTTACCGGAAAATTTATGCTTTAATGCGTCAAGCATGTCCGCCGCAAGGTCTATCCCTGTTATTCTTGCGGTAGGGTTGTTCTCAAAATAAAAGCCAAGTTCCAGACCCGTTCCACAACCCAAATCTAACACTTCCGCACCATCCTGCATAGGCAAACAGGAAGCAGTATAAGGATAAAATTCTCGTGCGCCCTCTATTACATTAAGCTGATGTTCTTCATAACTATCAACTCGTCTGTTGAAAAAATCATTCATTTTTTCAAGCATATTTATCCCCCCTTTTAAAATTCCGGTGTATACATCACCATACCACAACATACCGGGTTTTAAATTATTAATTGTATTCCATCGGGAACATGAAGTCGAATTGGGATTTGTTTGAAGCTTATTATATCGAAAAATCGGGGGAAAGGCAAGGGCGGCCATATTCTTGCCTACACAAGCCGGGAAAAAGGTGTATAATGAAAAACATCTTTTTTAGGAGGAGTTTTCATGTCATTTCGGGAAATGCGCCGCTTCCGCCAGCAGCTCCCCCACCAGGAATGCGAGGCCCTTCTGCGGCAAGGGTCCTCCGGAGTGCTGGCTGTCTCCGGAGACGGAGGCTGGCCCTATGCCGTGCCCCTGAGCTATGCTTATGAGGACGGGAAGCTCCTGTTCCACTGCGCTACATCAGGCCACAAGCTGGACGCCCTTCGCCGGGATGGGCGGGCCTCCTTCTGCGTCATTAGCCAGGACCGGGTGATCCCGGAAAAATATACCACCGCCTACCGCAGCGTGATCGCCTTTGGGACTGTCCGTATTCTGGAGGAGGAGCAGGAGCTGCGGGCGGCGGCAGAGGAATTGGGGCGAAAATATTACCCCGCCGGCACGGCGGAGGAATTAGAGCGGGAAATTTCCGGGGCTTTGAGCCATATGCTTGTGTTGGAGATGACGGTAGAGCACATGACGGGCAAAGAGGGCAAAGAATTGATGCTGGAACGGAACAAGTAAAAAAGAGGTCCGGCGGTAAGGAACCGCCGGACCGTTTTTCTTACGCCGCCTGGTCCAGCTGGTGGACCGATTTGTGAGCGATGGGCTTCCACTCCACCTTCTGAAAGAGGGCCGCCACCGAAATGGGTATGTAGGTCAGCATAAAAAGCGGGAACAGGGGCAGGAAACAGAGCTTCCGCACCGGGGTGGCCCGGATGTTTCTCCACTCGCTAAGTACTGTCAGCGCGCCATAGAGGAAAAATCCCCCATAGAAGCTCCAAAAGCTCCCCGACAAAAAGTCAATGGTCACCGACAGCACCCGCTTCACCAGATAGGCCGGGGCAGACAGGCAGGCCAGCACCGCCACGATCTGGAGGGCGCCTCCCAGCACGGTGAGAAGCACTCCGGGGGTAACCGTGAGCAAAATGTCATAGCACCCCAGCCCCCGGCGTCCGCCCCGGAACATTCCCCGGATAAGGGCAGGGCCGTATTTCCTGTCCACCTGATAAAATCCCTTGGACCACCGCAGCCGCTGGTCCCAGGACTGGCGGAAGGCTGTGGGCTGCTCGTCATAGATGACGGCGGCGTCACAGTAGCCGATTTTTCTCCCCTCCGCGGCGCACTCGGCGGAAAATTGAATGTCCTCGGTAAGCAGGTGGTAGGGCCAGCCCCCCTTTTCCCGCAGATAAGCGGCAGAGATGAGGAACCCGGTACCCGACACATGGCAGTTGGTGCCCAGGGCCATTCGGGCGCTGTTGACAAACCGGGCCTCCCGCAAAAACCAGATGGAGTAGCCCGCTGTGATCCAGTTCTGCCCGAAATTCTTGGAGTTGCGGTAGCCTGTCACCGCCACGTAGTCCCCTCTGTCAAAGGTCCGGTTCATTTCGGAGACAAAGTTGGGGTCCACAATGTTGTCCGCGTCAAAGACAAAGTAGCCCTCGTATTGGCTCTCCAGCCCGTCCTCCGCAAGCTTTTTCAGCAGGTAGTCCAGAGCGTAGCCCTTGCCCACATGGAGGTGGTCAAAGCGGCGGTAGACCTTGGCTCCGGCGGCCTGGGCCGCTCCCGCCGTATCGTCGGAGCAGTTGTCCGCCACCACATATACGTCCAGCAGCTCCGCCGGATAATTCTGTTTTTTCAGGCTGCCCACCAGCTCCCCGATGACCCCTTCCTCGTTCCGGGCGGAGATCAGCACAGCATACCTCCGCAGCCTCGCGGGCTGCCGCCTGTCCCTCCAGTGCCGGCGAAGCAGTCCCAACACCAGATAGACCATCTGGTAAGAATAAAGCGCCGTAATTATGGCGGCGATAATAAAATTAAAAGTCTCCACAAATTGGAGCACTTTCATACCGGGATTCCTCCCCTCTCTCTATTTAGAATCAACCCGATTTTAGCACAATTCTCTTGTATTTCAAGGGGGTTGAGTGAAACTTAAGGGAAGGTTAAGAAAATATTCTTTTCTTCTTCACGAGCCTCTCCCCACAACGAAAATGCCCTTCTCCCGCGGGGAGAAGGGCATTTTATGTAAACTGTTTTCAAAACTCCGTTTACTGCATTACATCCGCCAGCATTTGAGCCATCTGGAGCCGGTTTAGCTCCCCGGAAAATGTTGTGGAGTTTACATAATTTTCAGCATACCGCTCCAGCATCAAAGCCATGTGCTGGGCGGAGACAATGGCGTTGGGAAGGAAATGGCCCTGCCCATCCCCCTCCACGATACCGTTCTCCACAGCCCAGCCCACGTAGCCGGAGTACCAGGAATTGGGGGCCACATCGGTAAAGGCGGCGGTCTCCGCCTCCTCTGCCCCTGCCAGGCGGGCAAGGGCGGTAACGGCCTGAGCCCGGGTCACCGATACCATGGGAGAGAAAGTAATGTCTGTGGTCCCCTTCAGGATTCCCGCCTGATAGAGGGCCTTCACGGCATCGTAGCCCTCGTCCCCTTCCCGCACGTCGAAAAAGGGCAAGGCTCCCACGGCAAAGGACACCTGGGTAGCCCCAGTGTAACCCTCCACCCCGCTCTGCACCGCTATGGTGAGGGTATAGCTGCCCTCATCAGCGGGCAGCAGGGCGTTCACCGCCTCCATCCCATCGGACAGCAGGCAGGAGGCCGAGTAGTTCTCCGAGGGATCGTCCGCCACCGTGACCTGCACCTGGGCGGGGTCCAGCTCCACGTTGGGGGTGATGGCGGTAATGGCCTCAATGACGGTGTTCCGCCCGCTACGTTTTACACCGTCCACGGTAAAGGACACCCGGGTCTTGCCCGAGGCGTCGGAATCACAGACGCCGGAGAAGGATTTCGTGTCCGCAGTTAACATAAATTCCGTGGAGCCGGAGCCGTCAGCCTGGTTCTGACCTCCAAAGGGGCCGCCGCCAAAATCCCCGTCCGGGCCGCCGAAACCGCCGTCTCCGCCGAAGCCGCCAAACCCCTCATCAGGAGGCTCAAAGCCCTGGGGAGGCTCCTGGCCCTCCAACCGGCCCCCGTGACCGCCGGGGAACTCCGTTCCCTCAGGCCGACGGCCCGGCTCAAAGCCCTCGGGTGGCTCCATCCCCCCGGGACGCTGGCCGCCGCCGGGACGGCCCATGCCAAAGCTGTTGCCGTTCCAGCACTGGAGCACCCCGTCCACGTAGAGCTGGTAGGGTGTATTCAGTTCCAGGCCGGGAACGGTGAGGGTGATGGACTGGCATTTCTTTTCCGTGGTCGCCGTCCAGACTGTATCTCCACCGCCGTCCTTCAGCTCCACAACGCTCCCTGCCGGAAGGGTAGAGGCAAATGACAACTCCATATAGGGCTGCTTGGAGGTACTGTCGGCAGCGTCATTCCGGGTACCAAAGGCATAGAGGACGCCGCCGTTGATAAGGATGGGGCTGTCGGCGTCAATGCCGCCGTCGGGGGTCTGTTCGTTGGCCATGGTCCACACTGTGCCGCCGTTGATGACCAGGTAGCCGTTGGAGTCGATGCCGTCCCCCTCGCTGCCCTGGCCCGCATTCACCCGCAGAGTACCTCCATTGACGGTGGTCACCGAAACGAAATCCTCGTTGGTGTTAATTCCATCATCCTGAGCGTCAATGTTCACCGTACCGCCGTAAATGGTCAAGTGGAGCTCGGAATCCAGACCCTCGTTGTCGGCCGCAATGTTGAGGACGCCGCTGTCGTCCCCGTTGTCCCCGAAAATGTTCATGGACATCTTGGAGTAAAAGGCCCCGTCGTACTTATGGAGCTTTTTGGTGGTTCCCTCCTTATAGATACGGGCCACGTGGGAGCCGGTAAAGGTGTTCACGCTCCCGGCGGCAACGATAACATTGGCCCCGGCGTCCGAGGTATCCACCACAGCGGAGGACTGGTAATCCGGGTTCTCGTCATTGTCATAGGTGACAAATTCCCGGTCACACTCATAGACGTTATAGAAAATAAGGGCGGGGGCTACCGTACACGTCACGTCCACATTGTCCAGAATGAGGGTGACCACGGCCTTGGGGTCGTCCTTGGCCTCCTTACCCAGATCAACGGCGATCTGCCCCTGGGAGAGAGAGCCGGTCAGCCGGTACGTCCCCGGCTGGGTAATGGTGACCACGGTGTGGGCTGCGGCCTCGCTGGCGGAGTGCTTCTCATTTTCACTCCCCTCACCGTAGCTTTCATCGGTACCGTCCTTATAATAGATGATTTCCGCCCCGGTGTAGACAGGATCGGTCTCACCGGTGGAGGCCGTCCTGCCGTCCACGGTAATTTTGTCATCTGACAGAACAATTTTGGTCTCGCTCCCTGCCGCCCGGGCGGTCCAGGCGGAGGAACAGAGCACCGCTCCCGCTATCAGCAGGGCGGTCATGGGGTTGTGTTTCATGGATCATAGCCATCCTTTCTGGTTGGGATGGGAACATTGTAAACCCGAAACTTAAAATTAGTCTGAAGGAATGGGCAAAATTTTAAAAAAGGGACGGGCGGCGCCCGTCCCCTATCTTTTGCTCTTTTCCCGGTATTCTCCCGGGGTAAGTCCCACCGCTTTTTTGAACAGGCGGCTGAAGTATTTCACATCGTGGACCCCCACCGCCTCGGCAATGTCAGCAATGCGCAGGTTTTCTTCCTCCAGCAGCTTTTTCGCGGCGTTGACCCGCTCTCTGGTAATAAACTCCCGGACGGAAAGGCCCATCTCCTTCTGAAAGGAGCCGCTGAGGTAATTTGGGTTCACGTTGGCGTAATGGGCCACATCGGTGAGCGCAATATCCTCGGCATAGTGGAGCTTGATATAGTAAATGGCCCGAAGCATCAGATCCTGATATGGGCCCTGCTCTCCGATCAGAATACAAAGCCGCTCTACCACCGGCCACAGGGCTTCCACGCACTCCTCGATGCGCAGGTAGCTTTTCGGATCGCAGAGCCGTTCCAAGTCCACCCCCTCCAGTCCCCGGGCGGTACAGCGCAGCTCCAGCATATGCTTGCAGTAGGATAGGGCGTCATGCAGGAGGGTCCAGCGGTAGGCCCCCTTCACCGTTTTCAAAAGAAGGGACTCCAACCCCTTCCGGCAGGCGGGGACGTCCCCTTCGTCCAGGGCCTGCCGGAGCCGGTGGCACTCCCCGATGACCACACGGTAATCCGCCCTGTTGCGGTGACTGTCCACCCAGTCCGAGGTCAGGACGGCGGGTTCCATGTGAAAGAAGGAGAGGTCGTTGAGCTTCCGGGTCTGGAGATACCCCTCCCGGATGCCGGCGTAGCCGTGGAGCTCTCCGGAGAGGGCGGTCACATTACAGTAGCGGGTGTCGCCGTAGAACAGTTCCCTTTCGTAGAACTTCTGGCCCAGGCTGTTGACCCGCGCCGCCAGTTCCTCCGGGGTGCATTGGGGACCTTCTCCGGGAGAAAAGAGAACCACCAGCTGCTTTGCTTCCTCCTCAAATACCATGAATAAGTTGGCCAGATACCCGCTTTGCTCCACAGCGGCTTCCACCTCCAGCCGCCAGCGGTCATACAGCTCCAAATACTGTCCGGCGTCCCAGCCGTAGACCCCGTTGTAGATGGATTTTTTCACCCCGGACAGGCAAACCCAAAACCGCTCCACAGAAAAGGAAAACTCGATCCCCCACACTGCCAAATGCTTCCACATTTCCTCCTCCGCGTTGTTTCGCAGGCACTCGTTAAAGGCCAGCATATAAAAATACCCCGCGTGGCTTTGAAGCTGCCGGATTTCCCCCTTTTCCGGGTCCCTGCCAAAATAGGGCGTATGGGACAAAACCTTCCCCTCCTTTCCTTCCCGGCATATTTGCAGCCGGGCTTGCATATATTTTCACAATTTAATTATAACGGAAATCGTCTGTCCCTGTGAAGTAGATTTTTTACAGTCAGGATGAAATTTATCTCCCTTGTCATTTTTATAACAGGCCCTATAAAATATAGTTAGTTCTGCTGTTTCCCAGCATTTATTTAGAAGGAGGAGGTATTTTTATGAAAAGAAGAATCACAGCCCTGGCCCTGGCCGCTTTGATGGTCATGGGCACGGTCGCCGCGGCGGCCGGCGTGGAAAAGACCATCTCGGTCACTCCCATGTCTATGACCATGAACGGCCAGGCTGTCACTCCCACCAAGTCTGACGGCTCCGCCGCCGAGGTGTTCGCCTATAACGGCGCCACCTACGCCCCTCTGCGCTACCTCAGCGAGCTGCTGGGCATCACCGTGGAGTGGGACAAGAACGCCCCCAACACCGCCAAGCTCAGCTCCACCACCAACTACACCTATGCCGACACCATCGCCTGGGACGGCCAATATGACGTAGTGGTCATCGGCTTCGGCGGCTCCGGCGCCGTGGCCTCCAAGACCGCCGCTGACGAGGGCGCCAAGGTCCTGCTGGTGGAAAAGGCTCCCGAGGGCCAGGAGGGCGGCAACACCCGGGTCTGCGGCCAGATGTTTGTCTATGGCGCCGAGGACGAGGAAGGCACCTATGAGTATTATCAGGCTCTGGCCGGCGGACATCACATTCCCGAGGCCCTGCTGCGGGTCTACACCAAGAACATCGCCCATATGTATGACGTGATGGAGGACCTGACCGGGATCCCCAAGAGCGAGTATCATGACTGGACGGGCAGCCGTCTGGGCTATATGTCCCCCGAGTACCCCGAGTTCCCCAGCGCCGACAAGATCAGCCTGAACGCCCTTCACGAGGGGTACAGCGACGGCTATCTGTGGCAGACCCTCCGTGGCCTGGTCACCGAGCGCGCCGACAAGATCGACGTGTGGTTCCAATCTCCTGCCACCCACCTCATTCAGGACCCGGACAGCAAGACCATCCTGGGCGTTCAGGTGGAGCGGGATGGCAAGACCGTCAATATCCGCGCCACCAACGGCGTTGTCATGTGCTGCGGCGGCTTCGAGAACAACGCCGAGATGGTGTCCAACTATCTGGGTCTGGCTGACTTTGGCGTCATCGGCGGCCTGTTCAACACCGGCGACGGCATCCGCATGGCCCAGGAGGTAGGCGCCGACCTGTGGCACATGGAGGCCTATGAGGGCATCGGCTCCGCCCTGGCGGGCACCAGCGTCTCCGTCCCCGACGACCAGCACGCCATCGTTCCCCGTCTTGGCTCCGGCGCCACCATCGTGGTGGCCGGCGACGGCAGCCGCTTCTTCAACGAGGCCGAGGCTCCCCGCCACGGCCATGTGAAAATGGGCGACGTCTGGGTCAATGTCAACCGTCCCCTCAAGTCCTACATCATCTGCACCGGCGAGGTCTATGACGCTGCCAAGGCCTCCGGCCAGATTCCCGACAGCGCCCTGAACGTCCAGCACGCCTCCTCCATCAAGGAGCTGGCCAAGCTCATCAATGTGGACGCCGATACACTGGATACCACCGTGAAGAACTTCAACAGCTATGCCAAGAACGGCTACGATCCCGAGTGGAACCGCACTGCCGCCAGCATGACCGCCATCACCGGCAGCAGCTTCTACGCCATCGAGGCCAACGCCAACATCCTGAACACCCAGGGTGGCCCCCGGCGCAACGAGAACGCCGAGGTCCTGGGCCTGGACGGCAAGCCCATCCCCCACCTCTACTCCGCCGGCGAGCTGGGCGGCATCACCGCCTTCCAGTATCAGGGCGGCGGCAACATTGCCGAGTGCGTCATCTTCGGTCAGATCGCGGGTAAGAACGCCGCGGCTGCCAAGGCGGCTCTGCCCGCCTACAAGGTCCGTACCGCCGTCTCCTCTCCCCTCACCTACACTCCCGGCAAGACCTCTGACCTGGGCGGCAGCATTGATGTGGCCCTTGCCAGCGGCGAGTACCTGGGCGTAAGCCACAACGCCATGGGCGGCGACCTCTATGTAAAGGTCACCATGAAGGACGGCAAGATCGCCAAGGTGGAGGTCCTGGATAACAAGGAGACCCCGGGCATCGGCACCAAGGCCATCGACACCCTGCCCGACGCCATTGTGAAGGCCGGCTCTACCAAGGTGGACAACGTCTCCACCGCCACCATTACCTCCAAGGCCATTAAGGAGGCCGTAGAGGACGCGCTGAGCCAGGTAAAATAACCAACTTTCTCTCCTTTTCATGTAGAACAAGGGCGGCAGGATTTCTCCTGCCGCCCTTGTTCTATTTACCATTCTACCGCCGTTCTCCGCTCATGGTCTGGGCTATAATATCCTCCATGATCTCATAGGTAAGCTGTCCGGTGATATAGCCGAACACATTCCCCTCCCGGTCGATCATAAAGGTGGTGGGAAAGGCGCCGATCCCATAGCCCAGGGTGAGGGCCGCATCGGTATCCATAAGCACCGGGTAGGTATAGCCGTTGTCCTCCAAAAAGGCGGCGATCTCCTCCGCCGTGCCCTCCTGCCCGATCTCCGGGGCGGCTACGCCCAGAACGATGAGGGCGTCCTCCCCGTCCCTGCTGTAATTCTCATAAAGGCTTTGTATCTCAGGCATCTCCGCCCTGCAGGGCGGGCACCAGGTGGCCCAGAAGTTGAGGAAGATGGTCTTTCCCTTGTAATCGGCCAGGGAGTGGGAATTTCCAAACTGGTCGGTAAGGGTGAAGTCCAGGGCGGGGATGGCGTTGGGGTCCACCGTGGACTCCGGGACCGGTTCTTCCGGGGCAGGAGTGGCCTCCGGGGCTGGGGTAACCGCATCGGCTGGGGTCGGCTCCGGCGTAGAGGCGGATTCTGGTGTGGGTTCTGCTGTAAGTTCCGGCGTGGGCTCCGGAGCCGGCTCCGGGCTGGACCGGATGGGTTGGCCCGCCGTGGGTGTTGGAGCCGGTTCCGCCGGGGTAGGGGTTGGCTCTACCCTGAAGGTCGTTTCCGCCGCCACCGTGGGGGCGGCAGGCGGCAGGGAAAGGCCGGACAGCCAGCCCGACACCCGGTCCATCTGACCGCTGAGCATCATCAGGCCCATCAGCACCATCAGGGTTCCCCCCGCCTTGGCGGTATAGCGCATCCCCTTCCGGTGTGCCTTGAAAAACCCCAAAAGACTGGTGGTAAAGACCCCCACCGCCAAAAAGGGAAGCACAAACCCCAGGGTATAGACCCCGATAAGGGCCATTCCCGCCAGACGCGTGGAAGCGGAGGCCGACATCAGCAGAACACTGGTGAGCGCGGGACCCACACAGGGCGTCCACGCAAAGCTGAAGGTAAAGCCCATGGCCAAAGCCGTCAGTGGAGACATAGCCATCTTGTCCAGGCGGAAGGGAAGGCGCAGCTCCCGGTCAAGGAAGGCCGAGGAGCCAAAGACCCCCAACTGATAAAGGCCAAAGAGGATGACCAGGGCACCCCCCGCCCAGGTGAAAAAGGTCTGGCCCTGCCGGAAAAAGCTCCCCAGGGCAGAGGCCCCCAACCCCAAAAGTACAAAGGCAAAGCTGACCCCTACCACAAAAAAGAAGGTGTGGAGCAGTACCTTTTTCCGGTCATAGCGGATGCTCCCGTCCTCCCCCCTTACCCCGGTCCCTCCGGAGAGATACCCAATGTAGAGGGGCAGCAAAGGCAGCACGCAGGGGGAGAAAAAACTGAGAAGTCCCTGCAAAAATACGGTGAGGACCGGAACGCTTACGTTGACGGAAAAGCCCATGGGGACGGCTCCTTTCAGTACATCAAGTCTCTTTTACCACTTCACAGCGGGAAACGCCGTAGTATTGAAAGCACTCCACGGCCATTTTGTCTATCTCCTCCCCGCAGACCAGAATGGGTACGGCGGGGGGACAGCTCACGTTCACCGAGGCCAGCACCCGGCCTTGGCACTCCTCCAGGGGCAGCTCCTCCCAGAGGGAAAGCATGGCCTCCCTGGGGGCCATCACCCGCCGGGGGCGGGGCAGGGGCGGAGGAGTTTCTTCAATGGCAGCCCGCCGGGGAAGCTGGGAGAGTATCCCCACCAGCCGGGTCAGGGCCTCCTCTCCCAGCCGGGGAGAGAGCATGCCCACCAGAAAATCCGGGTCGGCAAACTCGGCCTCAACCCCCTGCTTTCGCAGAAGGGCGGACAATTCCAATCCCGTGTAGCCGTATGGCTTGGGAGCCAGAGTCAGCTTAAGAGGCTCCTGCCCCGCTAACGTCCAGCTCTGGGCGGTCAGGCGCTTTTTCATTTTTTCCGCCAGGGCTGAAAAGACCGCCAGCTCCTCCCGAAAGCCCTCTGATAAATAGCGGTTGGCCTCATCTAAGGATTGTAAGATCAGGTAAGAGGGGCTGGTGGAGGCGAACAGGGCCAAAGCCTTCTCCCCCTGTGCCTTCCAGCCGGGAGGGGCGGTTTTGGAAACGTGGAGGTAGGCCCCGCCCGTCAGCACCGGAAGGGTCTTGTGGGCGGAATCACAGCACAAATCCGCCCCCAAGTCCATGGGGTGGCAGAGCTTTGGCAGGAAGTGGAGGTAAGCCCCATGGGCGTTGTCCACCAGCAGCAATGCCCCGTGGCGGCGGCACACCTCCGCCAGCGCCTGAATATCCAGTAAATTTCCCAGATAATCCGGAGTGGTCACATAGACTGCCGTAGGCTTCCGCTCCCCGGAAAAGGCGGCCTCCAAATCCTCCACCCTCACCGGGCAGGCCAGCAGGCTCCCTCCCTTTGGATACAGCCATTCCACCTCTATCCCCAACAGCGCCGCCCCAGTGAGAAAGGTCTTGTGGGCGTTCCGCCCCGCCAGAATGAGGGGTTTTCGCCCCTCCTCCCCGGCCCGCAGAAGAGTCAGATACAGCATGGCCCGGATGCAGAGGGAGGAGCCCTCAGTGGAATAGAAGGTGGCGGCAGAGCCAAACAGCCCTGCCGCGTTCTCCTCACTTTTCTTTATGATGCCGTGGGCGTGGTAAAGCTCGTCGGCCCCGTCCACTTCGGTAATATCCAGCCCCTCCGGCCCCAGACCGGAAATCCCCTTGTGCCCCGGCATATGGAGCCGCAGGGGGGCTTTTTTAGCGTAGGCGCGGACAAAATCACAGATGGGGGTGTTCATCCTGTCACCTCCTGAAAAGCTCCTGGTCTTTTCTTAAAGTTCTCTTTGCTCACTTTCTCTTTCAAGAGAAAGTGAGGCCTCCAGGGCGATGGCGCACTCCATCCGCTTGCGGAACAGCTCACAGCCCTGCCTGTAGACTCCGTTCACCGACCCGGTGGCGTGGTAAGCGTTGGCGGCGCAGCCGCCGGAGCAGTAGAGCCGGGCCCAGCACTCCCGGCACTCCGGTCGGGTATAGACGTTGCAGGCGGCAAACTGGCCCTGCACGCCGGGGGCGGTGACCCCGTGCCACACATCCCCCAGCTTGAATTTTTCCTCTCCCACGAACTGGTGGCAGGGGTACAGGTCCCCCCAGGGGGTGACCGCCATGTACTCGGTGCCCGAGCCGCAGCCCGAAATGCGCTTATAGACGCAGGGTCCCCCGGTCAGGTCGATCATGTAGTGGTAGAAGGTAAAGGGCCTCCCCTCCTTCCGCCGCAGGGCCATGAGCTGGGCCAGCTTCTCGTACTGCTCCATGACGAGGGCCATATCCTCCTCCGTAAGAGCAGAGGGGTCGTCTGGAGCGCAGACCACCGGCTCCATGGAGAGCTCGGTGAAGCCCAGGTCCAGCATGGCCTTAATGTCCTCCAAAAAGTCCGGGTTATGGTGGGTAAAGGTGCCCCGCATATAGTAGCCCTTCCCTCCACGGGCCTTCACCAGCTTTTGGAACTTGGGCACGATCTTCTCCCAGCTTCCCTTGCCGGCGTAGTCCACCCGGAACCGGTC
>CANDEE010000030.1 GCA_947383685.1 uncultured Pseudoflavonifractor sp. | reverse complement strand
GATCCTCGGTAGTGACTGGAGTTCAGACGTGTGCTCTTCCGATCTCATTGAATTGTTCTGTCTCTATGGATTCTCCTCAGTTTGATAGCACCCCGTATAATATACCGCCTTTGCCCTTAGATGACCCAGAAGATGTACTCATCGGTAGGGAAGACCGGGAAAGCCAGATGAAGAAGCTATATGATAAGCTTTCTGACTTTGAAAAGGCAGTTTTGAAGCTCTATTTGGACGGTTTCTCCTGTCAGGAAATCGCACAACAGACAGGAAAAGCACTGAAATCAGTAGATAACGCCGTCCAACGCATCCGGCGCAAAGCTGCGCCATTCCTCACTTCCGGCGACATCAGCATAAGCTGAGCGCAATATTAAACCGTCCAGCCGCGTTCGGAATCCATCCGGGACCTGGGCCAGAAGCAAAGAGAGGGTAAAATCATGTACGAAGACAAGACGCTTGTATGCAAAGAATGCGGACAGGAGTTCGTATTCACCGCCGGAGAGCAGGAGTTCTATGCGGAGCGTGGCTTTCAGAACGAGCCCCAGCGCTGCAAAGCCTGCCGTGACGCCCGCAAGGCCGCTGCCCGTGGTCCTCGGGAGTATTTTACTGCCACCTGTGCCCGTTGCGGCGGCGAGGCGAAGGTTCCCTTTGAACCCAAGTCTGACCGTCCCGTGTACTGTAGCGAGTGCTTTGCCAAAATGCGCGAGGAAGAGCAGCAGGGCTAATATTTCAGTTAGTGAGCAAAAGGGAGACGCAAAGGCGTCTCCCTTTTTGTTAGGATTTGTTTTTCGAGGAAAAATAGGAATACTGGAAAAGAAAAGCGGAAAATTTTGAGTAAATCAATATAACGTTTTTCGGAATAAGAATAGGAGGTGCTGGTTATTGGTTTTGCATTTGTGTGCCTAACTTGATGCATGAGGTTATGGTCGTTTGGACCAAAAAATGGCTTCAAACCCAGTGAAACTGTGACAAAATGAAAAATTATGAAAAACAGAGGGGCGGGTACTTGCAATTTTCTGTGTTCCTGCCTATAATATGATGAAAGCCAAACCAGTTTTCAAATGGAGGAGTACACTATGAAAGAGCTTTCTTCTATTGCAATGGGGATTAACCCGTCCTCAACAATGGCCATTGATACTTTGTTTAAACAGATGAAAGCGGAGGGCCAGAATGTCATTGGCTTTGCCGCAGGTGAGCCGGACTTTGATACTCCTGATACCATTAAAGAGGCCGCTATTCAGGCCATTCATGATAATTATACCCGCTACACCCCGCCTTCGGGAGCCTTGGATTTGAAACAGGCTGTCTGTGACCGGATGAAGTCTGATTTGGGTGTGGAGTATACGCCAAATCAGGTTATTGTTTCCAGTGGCGCAAAGCATATTGTTTACCTGAGTCTCCGGATATTGGTAAATCCAGGAGATGAAGTGATTCTGCCAACTCCGGCCTGGGTCAGCTATTATGAGCTGATTCGCATGGTGGGCGGTGTCCCTGTACTGGTGGATGCTACGGAGGAGGAAAACTTCAAGCTTTTGCCAGAGAAGCTGGAGGCCGCCATTACCAGTAAGACAAAAGCAATTATCCTCAATAACCCATCTAATCCCACTGGTATGCTTTATGATGCTGCTCAGCTCAAGGCCATTGCCGATGTGTGTGTCAGGCATGACCTTTATATCATTTCTGACGAGATATATTATGGCCTTGTTTACGATGGGAAGCCCTTTACCAGTGTGGCGGCTTTGGGCGAGGAGGTCAAAAAGCGGACCATCCTTATCAACGGAGTTTCTAAGTCTTACGCCATGACCGGCTGGCGCATTGGCTATGGGCTGGCAGAACCCAATATTGCCAAAGTCATGTCTAACTATATCAGCCATTCCACAGGGTCCCCCTGCTCGATTTCCCAAAAAGCGGCGCTCCGGGGGCTTACAGCTCCTCAGGAGGAGACTGACGCTATGCGGGATGCATTTCAGGCCCGGCGGGATTACATGGTGGAGCGCATTAATGCTATGAGGGGTGTAAGCTGTATTCGTCCTGAGGGCGCGTTTTATATCATGCTCAATGTAAAGGAACAGCTCGGAAGGACCATCTGCGGTGAAAAAATCAACAGCGATGCTGATTTTGCTACTGCATTTCTGAAGCATGGACTGGTGGCTTTGGTTCCTGGAGATGGATTTAGCGCCCCTGGTTTTGTCCGCTGGTCCTATGCGGCCTCTATGGAGAACATTAAGGAAGGCCTGGATCGTCTGGAGAAGTTTTTGGCACAATAAGACAAGGAAATGAGGGCCGAGGATGGCAACGAATGTATATGAGTCCCCCTTATCTTCCCGCTACGCAAGCCCGGAAATGCTCTACCTCTTTTCTCCTGACAAGAAGTTTACTACCTGGCACAAGCTGTGGGTAGCGCTGGCGCGAGGGGAGATGGAGCTTGGCCTGCCTGTTACGGAGGAGCAGGTCAAGGAGTTGGAGGCTCACGCTGACGAGGTAAATTATGAGGCCGCTAAACGCTGGGAAGAAAAGCTTCGTCACGATGTAATGGCCCATATTCACGCCTACGGTGAACAGTGTCCCAAGGCGATGCCCATCATCCACCTGGGGGCAACAAGCTGCTATGTGGGAGATAACACAGACATCATCTTGATGCGGGAAGGACTGTGCCTAATCCGGGATAAGTTGGTGAAGGTCCTGGCCTATCTGGGTGGGTTTGCTGACAAGCATAAGGGCTTGCCGACCCTTGGATTTACTCATTTTCAACCTGCACAGCTGGTAACAGTAGGGAAACGGGCTACCCTATGGATGAACGATTTGCTAATGGACCTGGACGAGGTGGAGTACCGCGTTTCCCATATGGCGCTTTTGGGCTCCAAGGGTACTACCGGGACCCAGGCCAGCTTTTTGGAACTGTTCAACGGCGACCACAAAAAAGTGGAAGCACTGGAAGGAAAAATTGCCGCTGAGATGGGTTTTGACCGCGTCGTCCCTGTTTCGGGCCAAACCTATTCTCGAAAGGTGGATGCGGCTGTGCTCTCCACCCTTGCCGGTATTGCCCAGTCAGCCAGTAAATTTGCCACCGATATGCGGTTGTTATGCCATCTAAAAGAGATAGAGGAGCCCTTTGAGAAAAATCAGATTGGTTCCTCCGCTATGCCTTATAAGCGGAATCCCATGCGTTGTGAGCGCATTTGCGCCCTGGCCCGGTATGTGCTGTCAGATGCTATGAATCCGGCTATCACTGCCGCTACCCAGTGGCTTGAGCGGACTTTGGATGATTCTGCAAATAAACGGCTCTCTGTGCCAGAGGCGTTCTTGGCGGTAGATGCCATTCTGAACATTTATGCAAATGTGGCCTCCGGATTGGTGGTTCACGAAAAGGTTATTGCCAGACACGTTCGGGAGGAGTTGCCCTTCATGGCCACCGAAAACATTATGATGGATGCGGTGAAACGGGGAGGAGACCGCCAGGCTATCCACGAACGCATTCGTCAGCTTTCTTTGGAGGCAGGGCATACGGTGAAGGAATTAGGATTGCCAAATGATTTGATGGACCGAATTGCCGCAGACCCCGCTTTTGGGCTGACCAGGGAGGAACTGGACGCTCATTTGGACCCGAAAGCATACATCGGGCGTTGTCCGGAGCAGGTAGAGGGATTTTTGTGTTCCTGTGTGCAGCCTGTTTTGGATAGGTATTCTGCCGCACTGGAGCAGAAGAACAGTCAACTAACTGTATAGAAGGTAAGGGAGGAACACTCATATGGACAGCGCAGTTCGTCGTATTGGCGTTTTGACAAGCGGGGGAGACGCGCCCGGTATGAACGCCGCGGTTCGGGCGGTGGTTCGGACATGCTTGAAGATGGGGATTGAGTGTGTGGGTATTCGCCGTGGGTTTAATGGCCTAATCAACGGCGATTTTAAGCCCATGGACTTTGATAGTGTCAGTGGCATGCTTCGCCGGGGCGGCACGATGCTCTACTCTGCCCGGAGCGAGGAGTTTATAACCGATGCTGGTCAGCAGAAGGCAGTGAACACTTGCAAGCTGCTGGGCTTGGACGGTATTGTGGGTTTGGGCGGCGATGGCACATACCGGGGGCTGCAAGCCCTATCCCGCCATGGCATTGCCGTAGTGGGGGTTCCCTGTACCATTGATAATGACATTGGTTGTACCAGCTACACCATCGGCTTTGACACCGCCTGCAATACAGCCTTGGAGTGTATCGACAAGTTGCGGGATACGATGCAGTCCCACGAACGCTGCTCGGTGGTGGAGGTCATGGGCCGCCACGCCGGATATGTGGCCCTGGACGTAGGCATGGCAGGGGGCGCTACGGTGGCTTTGCTGCCGGAGGAGAATCTTGACTTTAACGAGGATGTGCTGGAGCCTATCCGACAGGCCCGGCTTTCTGGTATCACTCACTATATGATTATCGTAGCGGAGGGTGTGGAAGGCGGCGCTTACGAGGTGGCCCGGAAAATCACGGAGGCCACTGCCGTGGATACCCGCGTTACCATTTTGGGCCATGTCCAACGGGGTGGTGCGCCCACTACTAAGGACCGTGTGGTGGCGACCTATATGGGCCATGAGGCTGTCCGCCTTTTAGCTGGGGGGCAGACTAATCGAATCGTCGCAATGCGGGGCGATGAATATGTGGATTACGACATCGAGGATGCCTTGAATATGACCAAAGGCGTCAATCAGAATGTCTATGGGGTCATGCGGATGCTGGCAGGACAATAAAACGATAAAAAAACTCCCCACCATTTTGATGGGGAGTTTTTTTATCGGGAGTTTTTTACTCTGCAATTATTTTTTTCAGCTTAGCAAACCGGGGCAGAGAATTTTCCTTGGGACCGTCAGCCTCGCCCTGAATGAGGGGTAAAACATAATCAATGAAGGGCTTTTCAATGCCGTTGCCCGCGGCGTTGATCCACTCACGGGGTACCTTCTTCTCAAAATTGGCTACGATGTCCAGGGGCTCCAGGACAGTTTCGCACTTATAGCCGCCCTCTCTGGAGCACTTGAAAGCTACCATCTTGTCAGTGACGCCGGATACGGCGGCTTCCACGGCAGCAGAACCGGCCAGCCAGGCCTCCTCAATGTCGGTTTTGGAACCCACATGGGAGCCACAGCGCTGGAGCAGGCTCAGCTCGATACCGCGGACCTTGGCCCCGGTAGCATTTTTCACGGCGTTGGCCAACAGAGCGGCCAATCCACCCAACTGGGCGTGACCGAAGCCATCGGTAGCGGAGGTCTCCGCCTCAGAAACAAAGCGACCATCGGCGTAGTGGATGCCCTCGGACACAGCCACCATGCACTTGCCGGTCTTTTCGTAGATAGCCTTCACATCGGTCAGGAACTGCTCCATGTCGAAGTCCACCTCGGGCAGGTAGATCAGGTCGGGACCACAGCCGGTGAGAGAGGCCAAGGCGGCAGAACCCGCCAGCCATCCGGCATGACGGCCCATAATTTCCACAACGGTAATCATACCGGTGTCATAGACATGGGCGTCCTGCCAAACCTCGGCGCAGGAGGTGGCGATATACTTGGCAGCGGAGGCAAAGCCGGGGCAGTGGTCAGTGCCATTCAGGTCATTGTCAATGGTCTTGGGCACACCCATGACCCGGCACTCATAGCCTACCTTCTGCATATATTTGCTGATTTTGTTGCAGGTATCCATGGAGTCATTGCCGCCATTATAGAAGAAGTAGCGGACATTGTGCTTCTTGAAGATTTCCAGAATACGCTTATAGTCGGTGTCGTCCTTGTCTGGGTCAGCCAACTTGTAGCGGCAGGAACCCAGGGCAGAGGAGGGGGTATACTTCATAATGTCCAGCTCAGCGGGATCCTCCTTAGACATATCGTACAGCTTATCCTCCAGTACGCCCTTGATACCGTGGGCAGCGCCCAACACCTGGGTGATGCAGCCCTGTTTCAGAGCAGTCTGGATAACGCCCTGGGCGCTGGCATTGATGACGGCGGTAGGGCCGCCGGACTGACCGATGATACATGCTCCGCGAAGTTCACTCATATTGGTATCCTCCTAAATATTTAAATATGGCCTAATAGATTTTGCAAAATAGCCGATATTTCACATATAATATCATAGCATGACCTCTTGCATTTTTCAACCATTCCTGTTAAAATTAAGACGCTACAAAATTATAAAGGAGTTGATCCCCATGCCTCTGGTCACATCCACTGAAATGTTTAAGAAGGCTTATGCCGGCGGTTATGCTGTCGGCGCTTTCAACGTCAACAACATGGAAATCGTTCAGGGCATTACCGAAGCCGCCCGTGAATTGAATGCTCCCTTGATTCTTCAGGTTTCCAAGGGCGCCCGGGCTTATGCCAACCACACTTATCTTGTGAAGCTGGTGGAGGCTGCCGCCATTGAGTGCCCCAACATCCCCATTGTACTCCACTTGGATCACGGCCCTGATTTCGAAACCTGTAAGTCCTGCATTGACGGCGGCTTTACCTCGGTCATGATCGATCTTTCTTCCAAATCTTTTGAGGAGAATATCGAGGGAACCAAGGAAGTGGTTAAGTACGCCCACGACCACGGTGTGGTCGTCGAGGCCGAGTTGGGCACCCTGGCCGGCGTGGAGGATGATGTGAAAGTCTCCGCTGAGGATTCCTCCTATACCCGTCCCGAGGAAGTGGAAGAATTTGTAGACAAGACTGGCTGTGACTCTCTGGCGATTGCCATCGGTACCAGCCACGGCGCGTATAAGTTTACCGCTGCCCAGTGTACCCGGAATGAGAAGGGTATCCTGGTTCCCCCTCCGTTGCGTTTTGACGTATTGGAGGAGGTTTCCAAGCGCCTTCCCGGATTCCCCATAGTTCTCCACGGCTCCTCCAGCGTGCCCCAGGACTATGTGAAGATGATCAATGACAACGGCGGTAAGATGCCCGATGCGGTGGGCATACCTGAGGAACAGCTTCGGAAGGCCGCCAGCCTGTCGGTTTGCAAGATCAACATTGACTCTGACCTTCGTCTGGCTATGACTGGTACGATCCGTCAATTCTTCAATGAGCATCCGGATAAGTTTGATCCCCGGGAATACCTGAAGCCTGCCCGGGCCAATATCAAGGAGCTGGTCAAGCACAAGATTGTGGATGTGCTTGGTTGCGATGGGAAGGCCTAATCGATAACAAAAAAGAATCAAAAACACCCAGCGGTTATCCGCTGGGTGTTTTTACACAGACAATGGCAGGGATTGCTTTTGATGGGGTTAGAACCATCTGAATAACAAAGGGAGAGCGTGCTGTATAACAGCACGCTCTCCTTTTATGAAAATCAGGTCAAGTCCTTAATGGCTTTTAACAGCCCGTCCGCACTGGACAGGGGTGTGGCAAAGGAGGTGACAAAGCGAACCACCGTATGCTCCTCGTCCGCTTTCCCCCAAACCTCATACGTGCAAAGCTCATCCAGGTGGGAGAGAAGGGGGTTGGGAACAATGGGAAAAATCTGGTTGGTGGGAGAATCTACCATCATGGGAATACCTAGATTTTTGAGGCCGCCTTGAAGGTATTGGGCTACCTCAACCGCATTCCTGGCAATTTTGAAGTAGAGGCCATCTTGCAGGAGGGCTTGAAACTGAACGCCAAGAAGCCAGCCCTTAGCCAGCACAGCGCCATGCTGTTTCTTCATGCGGAAGAATTCTCCCTGAAGGGCGGGATCGGTGATAACCAAAGCCTCGCCCATCATGGCTCCGTTTTTCGTGCCGCCGATGTAAAAGGCATCGGTAAGCTGAGCAATATCTGCCAGCGTGAGGTCATTTGCCTTGCAGGAGAGGGCACAGCCCAGCCGGGCGCCATCCAGAAAGAGAAGAAGCCCGTGGCGGCGGCAGAAAAAGGACAATTCGGTAAGCTCTGCCTTGGTATATACGCTGCCCGTTTCGGTAGCGTCTGAAATATAGACAAGCCGGGGCTTGGTCAGGTGAGCGTCCTCGCATTCCTCCAAAATAGGAAGAATAGCGGCAGGGGACAGCTTGCCGTTGGCAGGGGTGCGGATAGGGAGGATTTTATGCCCGGTAGCTTCCACTGCCCCTGCTTCATGACCATTAATATGGCCTGAGATTGGGGAAATCACACTCTCCCAAGGTCGCAAAAAAGCGGCAATGGCGGTGAAGTTGGTCTGCGTGCCGCCGATCAAAAATTCCACTGAGGCCTGAGGAGCATGGCACAGGCTGCGGATTAAATCAGCACATTCCTTGCAATATGCATCCTCACCATAACCGATGACACTCTCGCTATTGACAGCAGACAACGCTTCCAATACAGCGGGGTGGCAACCTACCGAATAATCATTTCGGAAGTGATACATGAAAACTTCCCCTTTGTTAGAATTTGAAGCTGTCCTTCAGACTGACCGCGCGGTTGAACACCAAGTGCCCGGGAGCAGAATCTTTGCTGTCGGCGCAGAAATAGCCCTGGCGCATGAATTGAAAGCGGTCTTCCACTTTAGGGTGTGCTAAGCCGGCTTCTACCTTGCAGCCGGTGAGAACTTCCAGAGAGGTGGGGTTCAGGCACTCCAGAAAATCCTTGTCTCCAGCATCGGGAGCCTCGTCGGAAAAGAGATTGTCATAGAGCCGAACCTCAGCGTCCAGTGCGGTGGCGGCATCCACCCAGTGGAGAGTGGCACCCTTGACCTTTCGGCCGTCGGCGGGGTCGCCGCCCCGGCTGTCCGGATCGTACTCGGCGGCAATTTCAATCACATTGCCTTGCTCGTCAGTCTCATAGCCCACGCACTTGATGAGATAGGCCCCCTTCAAACGGCACTCCGGCCCGCCGGGATAGAGACGCTTATACTTGGGGATAGGCTCGGGAAGGAAGTCCTCAGCCTCAACCCAAAGCTCTCTGGAAAAAGTAACCGTACGGGTTCCCGCGCTTTCATCGCCGGGAATATTTTCCACTTCAAAAGTTTCGGTCTTATCGGCAGGGTAGTTGGTAATGACCAGCTTGATAGGCCGCAGAACAGCCATAACCCGATTTGCGGTACGGTTCAAATCTTCCCGAAGGCAATGTTCCAGGAAACCAAACTCTACTACCGAGGCGGCTTTCGTAACTCCGTTGCGTTCGGAGAAGTCCCGGATGGCAGAAGGAGTATAACCACGGCGGCGCAGGCCACAGAGGGTGGGCATACGGGGATCGTCCCAACCGGAGACCCGGCCCTCCTCTACAAGCTGACGGAGCTTCCGCTTAGACATGACCGTATAGTTGATACCAAGGCGGGCAAATTCAATTTGGCGGGGCTTATGGTAGGGAATAGACACGTGCTCTACCACCCAATCATAAAGGGGACGGTGATCCTCAAATTCCAGGGAGCAGAGGGAATGGGTAATACCTTCCAAAGCATCCTCAATGGGGTGAGCAAAGTCATACATGGGATAGATGCACCATTTGTCCCCCTGACGGTGGTGATGGGCGTGGTTAATGCGGTAGATGACCGGGTCCCGCATATTAAAGTTGCCGCTGGCAAGATCAATTTTGGCCCGAAGGGTCATGGCGCCGTTGGGAAATTCGCCGGCCTTCATCCGGGCAAACAGATCCAAGGATTCTTCAATGGGACGATCCCGGTAGGGGGAGGTGGCGGGAACGCCCACATCGCCCCGGTGGGCCTTGAATTCCTCGGGGGACAGCTCACAGACATAAGCCAACCCTTTTTTGATGAGTTCTACGGCATACTCATACATCTGGTCAAAATAATCCGAGGCATAAAAAAACCGGTCACCCCAGTCAAAGCCCAGCCAGTGAATATCCTCCTGAATGGCCTCTACAAACTCTACGTCCTCTTTAGAGGGGTTGGTGTCATCCATACGAAGGTTGCATAGCCCGCCGTATTTCTCTGCCGTACCAAAGTCGATAATTAGGGCCTTGCAATGGCCGATATGGAGATAGCCGTTAGGTTCGGGCGGAAAACGGGTGTGAACCTGCATTCCAGCATACTGTCCGCCTGGAGCAATATCCTCGTCAATAAAATCATGTATAAAATTTTGGCCCATGACAGGCTTTGTATCTTCCGGCATGGTTACACGCTCCTTTTCTTTGCGCTATGGTATATTTTACCCTCTATCCTCTGAAAATGCAATCTTTTATTTCTGAAGCTGTTCCGCCCAATCGGCCTCCTTGAAGCCAAAGAAGGTAAAAATGTTCCCAACCAAGATCGGACGCTTCACCAGCATCCCATCGGAGGCAAGGAGAGAAAATTGTTCATCTTCGCTCATGGTAGGCAGCTTGTCCTTCAGTCCAAGAGCTTTATATTGAAGACCGCTGGTGTTGAACAGCTTCCGTAGGGGCAGGCCGCTCAAGGAATGCCAGGATCGCAGCTCGGCCTCAGAGGGGTTCTGGTTCTTAATGTCTCGAAGCTCATAAGGAATTCCATGAGCGTCCAACCAAGCTTTTGCCTTTTGGCAGGTGGTGCATTTGGGGTAACAGATGAAAAGCATCACGCTTTCCTCCTTTTAACGGGTATTTGCGTTATTTTATCACGTCAAATGATTTATGACAAGCGGTATTGACAAATCTGGGGTAACATATTATAATACGCCATACAGCGATGAAGAGGCCAAGTAGTCTCTGCTTCTACCGCCTAGAGAGACCCCGGTTTGGTGAAAGGGGGAGGGTGGGGCAGGGAGGAATACCCCTCAGAGCCGCCATCCGAACCGTAATGCGCAGTAGGGTGGACCGGGTACGCCCGTTACCGCGCCGCCGTGTGACTGCACGGCCTGAGGCCGTCCTTGCGAGAGGACGGCGAACCAGAGGTGGTACCGCGTTTCAGACGCCCTCTGTCCGTTGGGACAGAGGGCGTTTTGTTTTAGAGAGAAAAGAGGGATTCCATGAAAGTGGAAAGGAAGGGTGTTCTGTTTGTATTTCTTGCCGCCGTTTTGTATAGTATAGGCGGCCTCTGTATCAAGGTCATTCCTTGGCATGCCATGTCCATCAATGGCGGGCGGAATATCATATCCATTCTGGTGGTAGGCGGATACCTGTTTATTACCCGGCACAGCCTCCGTTGGAATCGCTGGGTTGCTCTGGGGGCCGTCTGCGTTTGCGGGACCAACGTCCTTTTCACTCTGGCAAACAAGATGACGACCGCGGCGAATGCGATTGTGCTTCAGTTTACCGCTCCTATTTTTGTCCTGTTGATTTCTTTACTATTTCTCCACAAAAAACCTCAAAAACTGGACCTTTTGGTGTGCGGTGTGGTGCTAGTGGGAGTCCTTTGCTTCTTTTTGGAAAGTCTAGAAGCAGGTGAAATGCTGGGAAACCTGGTGGCTCTATGTTCTGGAGTGACCTATGCCGGCATATTTCTTCTCAATGATATGCCCAATGCCGACCCGATTTCTTCGGTATTTTGGGGAGATGTATGCAGCGCAGTGGTTGGTCTTCCATTCTTGCTGCGAGAAACCGATTTTGGCTTTGTGCCCATGACGAGCCTGGTTATTCTGGGTGCGTTCCAGGTGGGGCTTGCTTATATCCTTATGTGTGAGGGCTTAAAGACAACGCCTGCCGTCACAGCCGCTCTTATCAGCGGCATTGAGCCGATACTGAACCCTACGCTGGTGGCGGTGTTTTACCATGAGACTATCGGTCACCTTTCTTTGGTGGGGGCAGTTATTGTAGTGGTATCAATCATCATTTATAATATTGTAAAGGAGCGTACAAACCATGACGATCTATGACGAATTGAAGGCCCGTGGGCTCATCGCCCAGGTGACAGACGAGGAGGAAATTAAAGAGCTTATCAACAACGGAAAGGCCACCTTTTATATCGGCTTTGACTGTACTGCCGATAGCCTGACGGCAGGGCATTTTATGGCTCTGACTCTGATGAAGCGACTCCAGATGGCAGGCAACCGTCCCATTGCCCTTATCGGAGGAGGCACCACCATGATTGGCGATCCCTCAGGACGCTCCGATATGCGGAAAATGCTTACCAAGGAGGACATTGATCACAACGCTGAGTGCTTCAAGCGGCAGATGGAGCGGTTTATTGAGTTTGGGGAAGGCAAGGCCATGATGCTTAACAACGCGGATTGGCTACTGAACCTCAACTATGTGGAACTGCTCCGGGAGGTAGGCGCTTGTTTTTCAGTGAACAATATGCTCCGGGCCGAGTGTTACAAGCAGAGAATGGAAAAGGGCCTTTCCTTCCTGGAATTCAACTATATGATTATGCAGTCCTATGACTTTTACCATATGTTCCAGACCGTGGGGTGCAATATGCAGTTTGGCGGCGACGACCAGTGGAGCAATATGTTGGGCGGCACCGAGCTGATTCGCCGGAAGCTGGGGAAAGACGCCTACGCCATGACGATTACTTTGCTTACTGACTCCCAGGGCAACAAAATGGGCAAGACTGCCGGAAATGCTGTATGGCTAGATGCGAACAAGACCAGCCCCTATGACTTCTATCAGTACTGGAGGAACGTGGGAGATGCGGATGTAATGAAGTGTCTGCGGATGCTTACCTTCCTTCCTTTGGAGCAGCTGGACGCAATGCTGGACTGGAAGGACGCCAAACTCAATGAGGCAAAGGAAATCCTGGCTTATGAGCTGACCAAAATGGTCCATGGCGAGGAGGAGGCCAGGAAGGCTCAGGATGCTGCCCGTGCCCTCTTTGTGGGGGGTGGAAATGCCGCCAATATGCCCACGACCACCTTGGAGAGCGGAGACTTTACTGATGGGACTATCGGTGTTTTGGACCTGATGGTAAAGTGCGCTCTGGCTCCCTCTAAGCGGGAGGCCCGCCGTTTGGTGGAGCAGGGAGGCATAGAGGTCAACGGTGAAAAGGTCTCCGATCCCAACCTCCGCTATGAGAACGCCGCTTTTACCGGAGACGGTCTGATGCTCAAGCGGGGCAAAAAAGTGTTTCACCGGGCTGTGACAGCATAAGTCAGTTATGGTAAAATTCAAAAAAGAAGGGAGGCAGCTGTGTGACGAAGCAAGACAAGCATAAATGGTACCAACTGGACAGCCGGGCAGTGTCTAATCTGGTAGTAGTCTGCATCGGAATCCTGCTTTATTTGGGATTGACCCACCTGCCCCAAGTTAGGGCAGCGGTAGGATCGGTTATTGACGTTTTTGCCCCTTTTATTGCCGGATTTGTTATCGCTTATCTGCTCAATACGCCTGTTGACTACTTTGAGCGAAAGGTTTACCGTTCTTTCAAAGGGAAACGTGCTTTATCGATTGTGACGGTATTTTTGATTGCGGTTGCAATTATTGCCGTCCTGCTTCAGCTCATCCTGCCGCAGGTAGCGGATAGCATCCGGCAGCTTTTCAGTAATCTAACCGCTTATTTGAACAATCTCACTCAGACGGTACAGGAGCTGACTCAACGGTTTCATCTGGAGGGGGAGGGCCTTACCAATCTGGTGGACCATTACAATGATTTTATCCGTAGCCTTTCCTCTGCGGATATGGTAAAGCGGGCCACAGAGTTTTTGACATCTTCAGCCCCGGAGCTGTGGAATTTTGGTATGTCGGTCGGCAACGGCGTGGTCAATGGAGCTGTTACCGCCATGACTGCCATTATTGCCTCCATTTATATGCTTTCGGGAAAACCCCGGCTGGTGAGCCAGCTCAAAAAGCTGATTTACGCTGTGTTCCCCGAAAAAGGAGCCAGCCGCATTTTGACGGTAAGCGGCAGAGCGAATCAGATTTTCGTGGGATTTATTAACGGTAAGCTGTTGGACTCCGCCATTATAGGGGTACTGTGCTTTCTCTTATGTACGCTTCTCCAGATTCCCTATGCCGTTTTGGTCAGTGTAATAGTGGGGGTTACCAATGTAATTCCTTTCTTTGGCCCTATCATCGGAGCTGTTCCCTGTCTGATGATTTTGGTTATTGTGAACCCTTGGGCGGCCTTGCGTTTTGGCGTTTTGATTGTTGCACTCCAGCAGTTTGACGGGAATATTTTGGGCCCCAAGATTCTGGGTGATTCCACCGGACTTTCCGCCATTTGGGTGCTGGTTGCTATCGTTGTAGGCGGAGGCATCTTTAGCTTTCCCGGAATGCTTTTGGGTGTTCCCACCTTTGCCGTCCTATACTCTCTGGTCAAGGAGTGGGTGGAACGACGGCTGGATGAGAAGGGAGTTTGTGCCAACAGAGAACCGCAGGCCCCCACCACTGTTAAATAGACTGTTATAAAGCAAAAACTGCTGTGAACCCTCGGTTCACAGCAGTTTCCTTTTAGATAATCTGACTCACAATATCGCTCATGGAATAAAGACCCGGACCATCGGCTTCTGCCAAAAAACGGGCCGCACGAAGGGCGCCGGAGGCAAAGACCTCTCTGCTCATAGCGGAGTGTTTCAGTTCAATAACCTCATCCCGACCGGCAAAAATGACCTCGTGATCTCCCACAATATTTCCGCCCCGGACAGAGGCAATGCCGATTTCCCGCCGATCCCTGGGCTTACGAACGCTTTGCCGTTCATAGATGTATTCAGGGTCATAGGGGAGAGCCTCAGCTGCCGCGTCTGCCAACAGAAGGGCCGTACCGCTGGGAGCGTCTACCTTTCGATGATGGTGCCGCTCTATAATTTCCACATCAAATTCCCTTCCGAGGGCGGCAGCAGCCTTTTGCACAAGTCCAGCCAGAACATTGATACCAAGAGACATATTGCCTGAACGGAAAATAGGAATTTTCTGAGAAGCGGCTTTGATTTGCTCCAGCTGTTCCGGGGAATATCCGGTGGTGGCCAGCACCAGCGAGACTTTTCGCTCCATTCCAAAGTCCAGAAGGGGCGAAAGGGCGGCAGGGGAGGAAAAATCAATGAGTGCATCGGCCTGTCCCGGATAAGCGGAAGGAGCGGAAAATACGGGAAAGTTTCCGTTCTCTTGTCCCAGCAAGTCAAAACCAGCGGCTATCTCTACGTCCTCCGCTTCCAGACAAATCTGGGTCACTACCTGGCCCATATGCCCATTGCAGCCGGAAATCAGCAGGTTCAGCATTGTAAAACGTCCTTTCTCTTACTTCAAAAGCCCCATACGTACCATGGAGGAACGTAGAAGCTCCAGATGATCCTCCGTCATGTCACACAGGGGCAGGCGCAGGGGACCGGCTTCTTTGCCCGCTAAATTGAGAGCAACCTTGATGGGGATGGGATTTACCTCTACAAAAAGCGCATCAATGAAGTCCATCCAGTCGATTTGGAGCTTGGACGCAGCGGCAAAATCATTGTCCAAACACAGGTGGCTCATCTTGACCATCACTTCGGGAACAATGTTGGATGCCACAGAGATGACGCCCTTGGCTCCCAAGGACATCATAGGTACAACTTGATCATCGTTGCCTGACCAGATATAAAAGTCCTTGCCGCAGAGAAAGCGGGTGTGAGCCAGCAGGGAGAAGTTTCCGCTGGCCTCCTTCACACCGTTGATTTTGGGATTGGCTGCCAGAGTCTTGTATGTTTCCGCAGTGAAGGATACCCCTGTGCGGGAGGGTACATTATAGAGGATGATGGGCAGCTCCACCCGGTCAGCAATGTACTCGTAGTGCTTAATTAGTCCCAGTTGAGTCGCTTTGTTGTAATAGGGGGTCACCAATAGAAGGGCGTCCGCCCCAGAATCTTGAGCGTGTTGGGACAGATACACGGCGGCAGAGGTGTCGTTGCTGCCCGCGCCCGCCACTACTTTGACCCGGTGGTCTACCTTTTTAACACAATACTCCACCACGGCAATATGCTCGCGGATGGACATGGTGGCGCTCTCACCTGTGGTACCGCAAACACAGATGGCGTCAACGCCTGCAGCAATTTGCTCCTCAATAAGAGAGCCAAACGCCTCATAGTTTACTGCTCCGCTTTCGTCAAAGGGAGTAACAATGGCGGTGCAGGTTCCGCTGAATACAGGTTCCCGCATATAAAAAGACCTACCTTTCTCCATTAAACCCTGTGGTCAATATACCATTCTGCGCAGAGAAGCTCCGCCAGGAGAACGCCGCCTCCGGCGGCCCCCCGGAGGGTGTTGTGGGAAAGACCCACAAACTTATAATCATACTGGCTGTCGGGGCGGAGCCGCCCGGCAGAAATGGCCATGCCGCCTTCCAGTTCACGGTCCAGCTTGGCCTGGGGACGGTCAGGCTCCTCAAAATAATGGATGAACTGTTTGGGGGCGGAGGGAAGCTCCAGCTCCTGGGCTCGACCCTTAAAATCTCTCCAAATAAATTTTATTTGCTCCTCTGTAGGCTTATTTCCGTCTGCGAACTTCACGAAAACCGCGGCGGTATGACCGTCAGAGACAGGCACCCGGAGGCATTGAGCGGTTATGGCAGGGGAGGAGGCCTTGACGATTTTTCCGTTCTCAATGTGTCCCCATACCTTCAGAGGTTCCTGTTCACTTTTTTCCTCCTCACCACCGATGTAGGGAATCAGGTTATCCACCATTTCAGGCCAGCGTTCAAAGGTTTTGCCTGCTCCAGAGATGGCCTGATAGGTACAGGCCAATACCTTGTCAATTTTGTAGCCGGCCCGCATCAAGGGGGTAAGCAGAGGGGCGTAAGACTGGATAGAACAGTTGGATTTGACCGCAATAAAGCCCCGTTTCGTGCCCATCCGCTTCCTTTGGGCGTGGATGATCTCGGCATGTTCCGGGTTCAGTTCAGGCACGATCATGGGCACATCATCAGTCCAGCGGTGAGCGGAATTGTTGGAAATAATGGGACAGTCAGCCTTGGCATAGGTTTCTTCCAAAGTGCGTATCTCATCCTTTTTCATATCCACCGCGCAGAAAGCAAAGTCCACCATCCCGGCAAGCCGTTCCACGTCAGCTTGAGCGTCTAGTATGACCATGGAACGGGCCTCCCGGGGAATGGGAGTTTTCATCGCCCAGCGGCCTGCGACAGCATCTTCGTAAGTTTTTCCAGCAGAGCGGGGACTTGCAGCGATGGCGGTGAGCTGAAACCAGGGATGGTTCTCCATCAGTGTGACAAAACGCTGGCCCACCATACCGGTGCAACCGATAATTCCTACCTTATATTTCTCCATATAAACCGACCTCCGTTGCTAAGATATGCGTGCAATAAAAAAGAAAGAATCTGCGGCTTTACCTGAAAGAGATTTTGTACTATAATGTCAAAGAAAGCAAAATTTGCCCCAGTCACGACCGCATCTAAGTTATACTTTTTGATACTACCACAAATCTACTGCCGGTGTCAATCGGCATATCCCGGAGGAACAGACATGAAACAACGATGCCTGACGATTTTCTGCGCCTTGACCCTGTTCCTGGGTATGGTGCCCGCAGCCTATGCCGAGGTAAACAGCGACAGCGCCCCGGTGCTGGTAGGCTTGGCCTACGGGAACGGCGCCCTGGACGGAGCCAACCTTTCAAACGGAGTGGGAACAGGCTTTCGCTTTGGTTATTTGGATGAAGAGAGAAATTTCTGGCAGATGGGCTATACTTCTGAAACAGCCATTTCCGTGGTCAAAACGCAGAACGTCTGGTATGGCCCCAACGCTGCGTATGACTCTGGCTTGAACTTGAAAAGTTACTCTGATGACATTACTTCCGAAATCGCTGTGGGCTGTTGGCATGTGCAGCTTCCGACAGAGGTAGAACCAGTTTCTTTTGAAGAAACCCTGACCCTGGCGCAGTCTTACGAGAACGCCTTTCCCGCCTGGGTTGACGGCGTATGGCAGGTCCGCTTGGGGACCTATACCTCTCGGGAGGAGGCGCAGGTTGTGGCTGAGCAACTGGGGGGTGCTGTGGTTGGCACCAGTTCCTATGGCGTATCTGTGGTAAAAACAGGAACTACTACTGTGCTTTTCCAGTTTGATGGAGGCGAAAACGTTTCTCTAGCGGTAAATCCGGGGTTGGATGACAGCGTAAAAACGGAGACAAATTACAGAAAAAGACGGTATTACGGTTTGTTTCAGTTCTGCCGGGTTAAGGGAGAGAATATTGTCGTTTCCAACCTGTTGCCCCTAGGAGAATATATCAATTGCGTCATTTCTCAGGAGATGAGCCCCAGTTGGCCAATTGAGGCCTTGAAGGCACAAGCGGTCAGCGCACGAAGTTATTATGAGGACAACCTGGGAAGGCACGCCGACTATGGCTTTGACATTTGCTCTACTACCGACTGTCAAGCCTATTATGGCATGACAAACGTAAATGACCGTACGCTCCAAGCCGTAAAGGAAACGGAAAGCCTGCGGGCATGGTATGAGGGCAAACCGGCGAAGACTTACTACTATTCCTCCAACGGTGGAGGGAGCGAGGATGTAAAAAATGTCTGGGGTACGACTTATCCCTATCTCTGCGGAGTGATAGACCCTTATGAAGAAACTATTTCGGAAAAAATATCCTATTGGGACTATACGCAAACCTTTACAGCCGCAGAACTCAACCGAATTGTTCAGCCCTATATTCAGTCCCAAGGGTACAACTGCGCTGAAATCGTTGATTTTCAAGTAACGGAGTTAACACCCACAGGGAATGTAAAGTCCATTTCATTTACAGATATAAACGGAAAATCATGGCCCTTTACACAGAAGATTGCGACGAAGATCGCTAAAAGCTATCTGGGACTGAAATCTATCCGATATACAGTGACCAAGGCCGGGGAAGGAGCTGGCAGCGGAGTGTATTACACTGATGGTGGCAATACGGTTTCCTCTATGAACAACACCTATGCCATCAGCGGCGATGATTCAGTAAGAAAGTTGAGTGGAAATCCCTATGTTATTACCGGTTCCGGAATTCAGTTTTTGCCTGCCCCTTCAGGCGGGGCTGCCCAAAGCGGCGAGACAGTCTATACCATCCACAGCTCCGGCTGGGGCCACAGTGTGGGTATGAGCCAGTGGGGGGCCTATGCCATGGCCCAGCAGGGATTCTCCTTTGATGAAATTCTGAAATTCTATTATCCCGGCATTGAAATCTATTGAGAAAGTTGGACCATTGTACCATGAAAACCTCTGATTTTTATTATGATTTACCCCCGGAGCTGATTGCCCAGACTCCTTTGGAGCGGCGGGATGGTTCTCGACTCATGCTTTTGGATAAGGAGACGGGGGCACTCCAGCACCGCCATTTTTATGAATTACCCCAGTTTCTCCGTCCGGGGGATTGCTTGGTGCTTAATGATAGCCGGGTGTTACCCGCCCGGCTTTTGGGCCATCGAGACCCATCCGGAGGCGCGGCGGAGGTGCTGCTGCTTCTGGACAAGGGAGAGAAAAAGTGGGAATGCTTGGTTCGCCCAGGGCGGAAGCTAAAGCCAGGACAACAAATTTCCTTTGGTGACGGGACCCTTCTCACTGCAACCGTTCTGGAAGAGCTTCCCGGAGGCAACCGGGTAGTGGAGTTCCACTATGAGGGGATTTTTCTGGAGATTTTGGAGCGGCTGGGCAAAATGCCTCTGCCGCCGTACATTAAAGAAGAACTGAATGATCCTGAACGGTATCAGACTGTTTACTCCCGTGAGGTTGGTTCCGCCGCCGCCCCAACAGCGGGACTTCATTTTACGAAAGAGCTTTTGGCCCAAGTGGAGGCGATTGGTGTAAAGGTATGCTACGTTACGCTTCATGTGGGCCTTGGTACTTTCCGTCCGGTGAAGGAGGAAGACCCTCTGAATCATGAGATGCACTCGGAATATTGTGTGATTTCGGCTGGGAGCGCGCAAATTATCAACGATACAAAGAAGAACGGCGGGCGGGTCATCTGTGTGGGAACTACCTCCTGTCGTACGGTTGAAAGCTGGGCGGAGGAAGATGGCATCCTAAAGGAAAGTGCTGGATGGACGAACATTTATATCTACCCAGGATACCGCTTCAAGGTTTTAGACGCCCTTATTACCAATTTCCACCTGCCGGAATCTACCCTGATTATGCTGGTTTCTGCCTTGGCGGGCAGGGAACACGTTTTAACAGCCTATGCGGAGGCGGTAAGGGAGCGGTATCGTTTCTTTAGCTTTGGTGACGCTATGTTTATTTCTTAAAAGGAGGAATCCGAATGGAATTGACCGATTTGCCAAACATTGGACCTGTACTGGAAAGAAACCTGAAAGCCATTGGTGTTGATACCCCTGCAGCCTTGCGGGAAATGGGAGCTGAGGAGGCTTGGCTGCGGATTCGGCTGAATGTGGATAACGGCGCCTGTTTTCACCAGCTTCAGGCTTTGGCAGGAGCGGTAGCAGGACTTCCCAAAAAAGATATACCACCGGAACGAAAGGCGGAGCTAAAAACATTTTTTAATTCCCATAAGTAAAGGAGTTTTCCTGTGTTTGAAGTGATAAAGACCGAAGGGAGAGCCCGGCGAGGCATCTTTACCTGTGCCCATGGGACGGTTCAAACGCCTGTATTTATGAATGTAGGCACCCAGGGGGCCATTAAAGGTGGCGTATCTGCCCACGATTTGAAGGACATCGGCTGTCAAATTGAGCTAAGTAACACCTATCATCTCCATCTAAGGCCTGGTGATGATGTGGTGAGGAAAATGGGGGGGCTCCACAGATTCATGGACTGGGGCGGCCCCATTTTAACGGATTCCGGCGGATTTCAAGTATTTTCCCTTGCCGGCCTGCGGAAAATCAAGGAGGAAGGGGTCTATTTTTCCTCACACATTGATGGCCGGAAGATTTTCATGGGACCGGAGGAATCCATGCAGATTCAATCTCACCTGGGCAGTGATATTGCCATGGCCTTTGACGAGTGTGTAGAAAATCCGGCGGCATTTGACTATGCAAAGGCATCCTGTGAGCGGACGGCCCGCTGGCTGGAGCGTTGCAAAGCAGAGCACGACAGGCTAAACTCGCTACCTGACACAGTAAATCCACGGCAAATGCTTTTTGGTATCAACCAGGGAGCCACCTTTCCTGACCTTCGGATATGGCACATGGAGGAGATCAAAAAAATTGACTGTGACGGCTATGCCATCGGCGGTCTGGCGGTGGGGGAGCCCACCGAGGTGATGTACGAAATGATTGACGCAGTGGAACCCCATATGCCTGTGGAAAAGCCAAGGTATCTTATGGGGGTGGGAACTCCGTCCAATATTATTGAGGGAGTAGCCCGGGGAGTGGATTTCTTTGACTGCGTGATGCCGGCCAGAAACGCCCGACACGGCCGGCTATACACCTGGGAAGGCTCTATTAACCTGAAAAATGAAAAATATAAGCTGGACGCCTCTCCGATTGATTCTACCTGCCAGTGTCCTGCCTGCCGGCACTTTTCTCGGGCCTATCTGCGGCATCTGTTTGTAGCGGGGGAGATGTTGGCCATGCGTCTGGCAGTACTCCACAACCTCTATTTCTATAACACGCTGATGGAGCGGATACGGGCTGCTCTGG
>CANDEE010000029.1 GCA_947383685.1 uncultured Pseudoflavonifractor sp. | reverse complement strand
TTACAGGTATCTTTACCCCCATCCTGCCTGCCCTGACCGCCGCCGGTATGATTAAGGCGGTGCTGGCGGTACTGGTGGCCTTCAAGCTGGTGGACAACAGCTCCAGCACCTATCAGGTCATCAACTTCATGGGCGATGCCACGTTCTATTTCCTGCCCATCCTGCTGGCCAGCTCCGCCGCCAAGAAGCTGGGCTGCAATCCCTTCCTGGCCATGATGCTGGGCGGTATCCTGATCCATCCCAACTTTATCAACATGGTTTCCGCCGCCAAGGAGACGGGAGAGGCCATCCGTATTTTCGGCCTGCCCATCTATAACGCCACCTATTCCTCCTCGGTCATTCCCATCTTGCTGGGTGTGCTGCTGATGTCCTGGGTGGAGCCCTGGGCCAACAAGATTTCTCCCAAGGCCATCAAGTTCTTTACCGCTCCCCTCATCACCATGTTCATCGTGGGTATCGCTACCCTGTGCCTGCTGGGCCCCATTGGCTATGTGGTCTCCAACATCATTGCCTCTGTGGTGAACAAGCTGGGCGAACTGGCTCCCTGGCTGGTGCCCACCCTCTTGGGCCTGTTCCTGCCCTTCCTGGTCATGACGGGCACCCACCACGCCCTGACCCCCATTGGCATCAACAACCGTATGACCCTGGGCTTTGATACCATTATCTATCCCGGCCAGCTTGCCTCCAACGTGGCCCAGGGCGCCGCAGCTCTGGCCGTGTCCCTCAAGACCAAGGATTCTGAGCGCAAGCAGCTCACCTCCGCCACCGGCATTACCGCTGTGTGCGGCATCACCGAGCCTGTCCTCTACGGCGTGACCATGAAGATCAAGACCAACATGATTGCCGCCATGGCGGGCGGCGGCGTGGGCGGCTTCTTCATGGGCCTGATGGGCACCAAGAACTACTCCGGCGGCTCCCCCGGACTGCTGACCCTGCCCAGCTATATCGGCCTGGATGCTCCCATGTCCAACTTCTACTTTGCCTGCGTCGGCGCCGCTATTGCTTTTGTGGTGAGCTTTGCAGTATCCTTCGTCCTGTATAAGGACGAAAAGAAGGGCTGATGAGTATGAGTTTTCCCAAGGATTTTCTCTGGGGCGGCGCCACTGCCGCCAACCAGTGCGAGGGGGCCTATGACGAAGACGGCAAGGGTCTCAGCATTCAGGACGTGCTGCCAAAGGGCTTCAAGGTCATCACTGACGGCCCTACCCCGGACAACCTGAAGCTGAAGGGCATCGACTACTACCACCGCTATAAGGAGGACATCGCCCTCTTTGCGGAAATGGGGTTCAAGGTCTACCGCTTCTCCATCGCCTGGAGCCGTATCTTCCCCACAGGGGAGGAGAGCGTCCCCAACGAGGCGGGGCTGGCCTTTTACGACAGGGTCATCGACGAGTGCCTGAAATACGGCATCGAGCCGCTGGTGACCATCTCCCACTATGAAACGCCCCTGGCCCTGGCAAAAAAATACGACGGCTGGCGCAGCCGGAAGATGATCGACCTGTATCTCAAATACTGCCAGGTGCTGTTTACCCGCTATCAGGGAAAGGTGAAGTATTGGATCACCTTTAACGAAATCAACTCCATCCTCCACCAGCCCTTTATGAGCGGGGCCATCCTGACCCCCAGGGAGCAGCTTTCCAAGCAGGACCTCTACCAAGCCATCCACTATGAGCTGGTGGCCAGCGCCAAGGCGGTAAAGCTGGCCCATGACATTGATCCCCGTTACCAGGTGGGCTGTATGGTTCTGGCGGTTACCATTTATCCCCTTACCAGCAATCCCGACGACCTTATCAAGGTCATGGAGCTCAACGATGACTACTACCTGTTTTCCGATATTCAGGCCCGGGGTGAGTACCCCTATTTTACCAAGCGGCTCTTTGAGGCGGAAAACATCCGGCTGGATATTACCGGGGAGGATCTGGAGGCGCTGAAGCACACGGTGGACTTTGTCTCCTTCAGCTATTATTCCAGCAACTGCGCCTCGGCGGACCCCACCAAGGGGGAGCCCACGGGCAGCAATATGACCCCCGGACTGAAGCGCAACCCCTATTCCAAGGTCACCGAGTGGGGCTGGCAGATCGACCCCCAGGGCCTGCGTTACACTCTGAACCGCCTGTACGCCCGCTATCAGAAGCCCCTGTTTATTGCGGAAAACGGGCTGGGGGCCAACGACACGCTGGTTCCCGACGGCAAGGGCGGCATGACGGTGGAGGACGACTACCGCATCAAGTATATGAACGACCATTTGGTGCAGGTGGAAAAGGCCATTGAGGACGGCGTGGAGGTCATGGGCTACACCGCCTGGGGCTGTATCGACCTCATTTCCTGCTCTACGGCGGAGATCAAGAAGCGCTACGGCATGATCTACGTGGACCTCAACAGCGACGGCACGGGCACCATGGAGCGTTACCGGAAAAAGAGCTTTGACTGGTACAAAAAGGTCATCGAGACCAACGGAGAGTGCCTGGAGCAGTGATAGCCGAGGAGGGACAGGTATGAGCGTTTTTCCCAAGGATTTCCTCTGGGGCGGGGCTACTGCCGCCAACCAGTGCGAAGGGGCCTACCGGGAGGGAGGCCGGGGACTGAGCGGCGTGGACGTGATCCCCTTTGGCCCCGACCGGATGAAGGTGGCCCGGGGACAGATGAAGATGCTGGAGTGCGACAGTGCCCACAGCTACCCTGCCCACGAGGCCATTGATATGTACCACCGGTACAAGGAGGATATTGCCCTCTTTGCCGAGATGGGGTTCAAGGTCTACCGCTTTTCCATGGCCTGGACCCGTATTCTGCCCAACGGGGACGACGACACCCCAAGCCAGGAGGGTCTGCGCTTTTACGATGGGCTCATTGCCGAGTGCCTGAAATACGGCATTGAGCCGCTGGTGACCATCTGCCATTTTGATACCCCCATCGCCCTCATCAAAAAGTACGGGGGCTGGAAGGACCGGCGGATGATCGGCGCTTATTTAAAGTATTGCGCCGCCCTTTTTGAGCGGTACAAGGGGAAGGTGAAGTATTGGCTCACCTTCAACGAGATCAATATGCTCCTCCATATGCCCTTTATGGGGGCGGGTATCCTCTTTGAGGAAGGGGAGGAGCCGGAGGAAGTGAAGTACCGGGCCGCCCACTACGAAATCGTTGCCAGCGCCAAAGCGGTGAAGTTGGCCCATGAGATCATGCCCGGCTGTATGGTGGGCTGTATGCTGGCGGCGGGGAACTATTACCCCTTCACCTGCAACCCCGAGGACGTGTGGGCCGCCCTGGAGGCAGACCGGGACAACTATTTCTTCATTGACGCCCAGGCCCGGGGCGAATATCCCGTCTGGGCCTGGAAGCGGATGGAAAAGGCGGGCATCCGGCTGGACTGCACGGAGGAGGATATTCAGGTGATGAAGGAGGGAACCGTGGACTTCATCAGCTTCAGCTACTATTCCAGCCGCAGCACCTCCGCCGACCCCGAGACAGTGGAAAAGTACAGGAAGCCGGGCAACGCCGCCATCAAGTCCCTGCTGAACCCCTATCTAAAGGCCAGCGAATGGGGCTGGCAGATCGACCCCACGGGCCTGCGGGTGACCATGAACAGCCTCTATGATCGCTACCGGAAGCCCCTGTTCATCGTGGAAAACGGACTGGGAGCGGTGGACAGGGTGGAGGAGGACGGCTCCATCCACGACCCCTACCGCATCGACTACCTCCGGGCCCACATCAAGGCCATGGGCCAGGCGGTGAGCGAGGACGGGATCCCTCTGCTGGGCTACACCATGTGGGGGCCCATCGACATCGTTTCCGCCTCCAGCGGGGAGATGAAGAAGCGGTACGGCTTCATCTATGTGGATAAGGACAACGACGGCAAGGGGACCCTGGAACGCCGGAGGAAGGACAGCTTCTACTGGTATAAGCGGGTCATTGAGACCAACGGTGGGGAGCTGTAAAAGCAGCCCTTTGCCCAATCTGTTTACAGGACTGGGCTGCCGGACACGGCGGCCCTTCCATGGGGCAGGCCCACTGCCCTTTCCTCTCTCACATGGAAAAACGCCGCTTGAGAATATCTCAAGCGGCGTTTCAGGTTGTGGAAAAACCGAAACAGGGAAAGGTTTCGGAAGGAGGAAAAGTGTGAAAGGGGACCATCAGGGTCCTCTTTCACCTATTTCAATGGAGCTTTTGAACCTGTGAAGCAGGTTCAAAATGCGACTGAGACTGTCAAAAAGATATTTTTGACAGTCTCAAACGCCGCTTGAGAACATCTCAAGCGGCGTTTTCCTGCTTTACGCGGTCACATCCCGGCGATGGAGAGCAGGTCCGGCAGGGACAGGACGTCCCAAAGAGCGTCCTGGATAGCGGTCATATTGGCCTCGCTGTGCTCCAGCTCCAGGCAAAATTGGCGGAAAACTTCGGAAAAACCCTCCTTTTCCTGGGGAGCCAGCAGAGCGGTCACCACCGTACCCAGGACGGCGAACTCCGCCCAGGTAAGCACGTCCCCGTCCCACACGCCCCGGAGCCAGTGGCGGTAGAGGAAGTAGGCAGCGGCTCTCTCTCCCAGGCCGGAGGGTGGAGGAGTAGGGTGGTCCAGGCAGGCCTTCCCGGCGGCAAGAAGGGTTTTCCACCGGGGACGGAGGATGGCAAGGCCCTCCAAAATGGAAAGACATTTCTCCAGGACCTCCTGACGGGGCGGGAGGCTGTCCGGGTCTAAGGATAAAAAGGGAAATTCCTCTCTATAAAATTCACAGAGCGGGGGGATGGCTTCCGCCTGTTCCTCGTCCAGCAGGACCTGGACCTCGTTGGCAAAAAGGAGAAGGGCCTGAAACCGTTGAGGAAGGGTGGTCTCCTCGGCGGAGAGAAGCCCGAGGGCGGTCGTACGGGCTTGCAGAAGGGAGGAAAGAAGGGGAGGGGTATCCTCCTCCGGGCCGTCCTCCAGGCTTGTGGTCAGCTCCATGTCCCCGCCTAAAATGAGGCGGGCGGCCTCGGGGCAGGAGCCGCAGAGGCCCCTTTCCCGCAGGGAGCCGTAGTTGTAGGAGAACCGGGGATGGGTGCGGCAGATGAGGGGGGTGGACTCCCCGCCCAGCTCAATGTGGATATGGCAAAGCCCCTCCCTGTTCAGGAAGGGGCAGACGCCGCCCCGAAGGGGAAGACAGGGTTCTCCCTCGGGGTCCATTTCCAGAAAAGCCCGGACCTGCTTCCCCAGAAGGCCGGGGAGAGCCGCATAGCGGGCGGCGGAGGCAGAGTCCACGGGGACCTCCCATCCGGCGGCGCAGCAGGTGTGGGGGCACGCCCCTGCCAGACAGCGGAAAGAGGCGTAATACCGGGGGGCGTGAGTCTCCATTTGGGGTCCTCCTCCGTAGGGGTTAGTAGGTCAGCAGTTCAGGTTCCGCCTTCTCACAGGGTCGGGAGTCCAGGATGTCCATGAAGGGACCGGGGCCCTCATAGGCGGGATGCTCGTGAATGGAGATGCGGAAGGTGGCGTCCAGCCATTGCTTATTGCGGTATTCCTCCAGGCCTGTTCCCTGGGCCACCAGGCCCAGAAAAGCCACGTCGTTGGCGCAGCAGACCATGGCAAACCGGCCGGGGCAGCAGGTGTCCCGGTATTTGGAGGAGCGCATCATCTCCAGCTTGGCGTGGATGGTCTTGCCCTCGTACCGCTGGGGATGGTCCATCACGTCCACATACCAGACGCCGAAATCCTCATCAGGGATGTCGATGACATCCTGGTCTAAATCAAAGGGACACTCGTTTCCTGTGAGGTAGTTTTCGTCCGTTCCGTCCTCATCCTCCAGATAGATTTCCGCCCTGCGGTTTGCCATGCGGAGGTTCCTGGCCCGGAGGGAGTCCTTCAGCTCAGGGGTGCAGCGGTTGAACACCAGCACATCGGCGGCCTTTACCTTTTCCGCCATGAGCTGGCCCATGTTCCGGGAGTATATATCAAAGGTAGCGGCCTCCACAAAGGTGAAGGTCTGGGCGGGGAACCAGCTTGGGGGCAGATGGTCCAGCAGGGTTTCCAGAGGCCACATCCCGTTGTATTCCACCAGCACCTGCCGGGGGCGGTACTTTTTTTCGCACTCCCGGAGGAACATGGGGGTTAGGTCCTCCTCATCCTCCACGGAGACTACGGTGACATTTTTCAGGAGGGAGGGGTCGTATTCCACGTCCCCCTCCTCACATTGGAGAAGCAGGGTCCGGTGGTCAGCGGCAAGGCCGTCCGCCAAAACGCCGTTGACAAACTGGCTTTTACCGGAATCCAGAAAGCCCAGGATGGTATAGACAGGAATTTGCATGGGAATCTCTCCTTACAGGCCAAAAAGCTGGCAGAGCTTGTCCTCTTTCAGTTCTCCGCCGATGACGCACAGCCGCCCGGTGTAATCGGCCCGGGTCTGGCGGATCTCATGCTCCCCGGGCACGTAGTCAAACTCCAGCCAGCCGCCCTCGCCGTCGGGGACGATGCCCTTGGCACGGAAAATTTCACCGTATTCGCCGCTGTCCAGAGCGGTCAGGATGGCCTCGATGTCCGAGCGGGAGAAGGACTTGGGGCCTTCCTTGCCCCAGCTTGCGAACCGCTCGTCGGCGTCGTGGTGATGGTGATGATGTCCATGGTGCTCATGGCCGTGGCAGCCGCAGGTGCAGTCGGGGCCGTGGTCGTGGTGATGGTGCTCGTGGCCCTCCTCGTGATGGTGATGATGCTCATGATGGTCATCCTCGTCCTCGTGGTCATGATGATGGTCATGGTCGTGGTGGTGATGCTCATGGGCATGCTGGTGCTCGTGGGCCTCCTCCACCAGCTCCTTGAGCTGGTCGGACATGGCGGTGCCCTCGATGGCGGAGAGGATGGCCCTGCCGTCCAGCTGGTCCCAGGGGGTGGTGAGGATGACGGCGGAGGGGTTTTGCTCCCGGAGGAGGGCTACTACGGCCTCCAGCTTCTCCTGGGACAGCTTCTGGGTCCGGGACAGGATAATGCTGCCCGCAGACTGGATTTGGTTGTTGTAAAATTCGGGGATGTTTTTCATATAGCTTTTGGCTTTGGCAGAGTCCACTACGGTGACAAAGCTGTTCAGCTCCAGCTCCGGCACCGCGTCTACCGCGTCGCCTACGGCGGCGATGACGTCGCTGAGCTTGGCGACCCCGGAAGGCTCAATCAGGATGCGGTCGGGCTTAAACTGGCCGTAGACCTTGCCCAGGGCCTCGGTAAAGTCTCCCACCAAAGTGCAGCAGATGCAGCCCGAGGATAGCTCGGAGACCTCTACGCCGCTTTCCCGCAGAAAGCCGCCGTCTACGCTGACCTCACCAAACTCATTCTCAATGAGCACCAGCTTTTCTCCGGTGAACACCTCGGAGAGCAGTTTTTTAATAAGGGTGGTTTTTCCGGCGCCCAGGAAGCCGGAAATAATGTCAACTTTGGTCATGATCCGTTTCTCCTTTGCAAATATGACGTCTAACATCTAATGTTACCACCTATGGATAAAAAATCAATAGTGATTTTATGAATTTTTATGGACAAAACCATTCTAAACAAAATGGCAAATGGGTTGATTTAGCTCAATTTGATAAAGTGATTTGGCGTACAAAAAACTTGCGTTATAGTATTGGTTGTGATAATATGCTTAAGAATGCACAATATCTGTCGTGTGAGTTTTTGGAATAAATAAGGGGTTTATATTTTGAAGATAGTTTGAAAACTGCGCGGCCTTTATCAAATGGAAAACCGGCATTATTCAGCGCGATTTTTTGATAGGGCAGGCCATAGAACCACAGTTGGAGATGAAGCTGGTGTATGCAGGTTGGGAGGAGAACACGTGAGTGAAGATAGGGAATTCATGAAAAAAGGTCAAAGCGATGGAGATATAAACATTTCCAAGTTTTGCGTAGGCATATTTGTGATATATTGGGCTTTGATCTTTACCTTCTTTTTTCTGGCTGGGGATCAGCTTCACCTGCGGGCATCCAGAGGAAACCTGGCCATGTCTACCGCCGAATCGGGAACAGTGGAACTGGTTCAGGGAGCGGTGGTAGAGCAAAGCTTTACTGTGGAAATTCAGCGCCTTCAGGCGGTAAGCGTTCAGTGGGGGACTTACTACCGTCCCAATTCCGGAACGGTGACCATGGAGCTGTGGGACAAAAACGCAGGAAATCTGGTGCTATCCCAGAGTTTTGACGCCACCACGATTCCGGAGGGGGGAATTACCACCCTGACGGCGGAGTCGCCCATAGAGGGGCTGGTTGGTACGCCGTTGCTGCTGCGGCTCTATGCGGATTCTCAGCCGGGGAGCGCGGTATCTCCACTGATGAACCAGTCAGTCTCAACGGCGGAGGACGTTGCCCTTTCCCTGAACGGGGCTCCCGTGGCCGGAACCCTCTGCCTTTCTGCCAGTGGGCAGGATTACATTTGGACAGGCCTCCATTATTGGCAGTTTGCCGCCGGATTTGGGGCTCTGCTGGCTCTGGCTCTTTTATACGTCTACCGCCGCTGGGCCATAGGGAAGCACAGCTATTTGGTTTATGCCCTCATTGCGGTAAAGAAGTACCGCTTCCTTATCCGCCAGCTGGTGGGGAGAGACTTTAAGACGAAATATAAGCGTTCTGTGCTGGGGATGTTCTGGAGCTTCCTCAACCCGCTTTTGACCATGCTTGTCCAATATTTTATTTTTTCCACCATTTTTAAAAGCGACATTCCCAACTTTGCGGCCTATCTGATCATCGGTACGGTAATGTTTAACTTTTTTACAGAGGCCTGCGGTATGGCCTTGACCGCCATTATTGGCAATGCAGGGTTGATTACCAAGGTCTATATGCCAAAATATATTTATCCCCTGACAAGGGTCATGTCCTCGGTGGTGAACCTGGCGATTTCCCTCATTCCCATGCTCATCGTGTGCGTGGGTACCGGGGTGCGGTTCCAAAAGTCGGCGGTGTTGACCCTTTACTTTCTGACCTGTCTGGTGGTTTTCAGCCTGGGGCTGGGGCTGCTGCTGTCTGCCTCCATGGTATTTTTTCGGGATACCCAGTTTCTGTGGGGGGTATTCAGCATGATGTGGATGTATGCCACCCCTATCTTTTATCCGGAAACCATTTTACCAGAGAAATTCAGATTCATTCTTCAGATCAATCCTTTGTATCACTTCCTGAAAAATGCCAGGATGTGCATTTTGGGTGGAATGTCCCCGGAACCGGTGATTTACGTCCAGTGCCTTCTGATGGCCGTTGGTATGCTGGCAGTGGGGGCGATGGTGTTTCGTAAGAGCCAGGACCGTTTTGTGCTATACCTGTAAGGAGGCCGCCATGAGTAAAGTGATGATAGAGGTCGACCACGTGACCATGCGGTTCCGGATGAACAATGACAAGATATTGTCCCTCAAGGAATTTGTGACTACCGCCCTGCGGGGAAAGCTGGAATACCAGGACTTTACGGCCTTGGAGGATGTATCTTTTACAGTAAACAAGGGAGAGACTCTGGGGCTGATTGGCCGAAACGGAGCGGGAAAGAGCACGATGTTGAAAGTGATCTCCGGCATCCTGAAGCCCACGGAGGGCAGGGTGGTAACCCAGGGAAACGTGGTGCCCATGTTGGAGCTGGGCAGCGGATTTGATTTTGACCTGACGGGACGGGAGAACATCTTCCTCAATGGGGCCATTTTGGGATACAGCGAGGAGTTTTTGAATGAAAAGTACGATGAGATTGTGGCCTTTTCCGAACTGGGGGAGTTTATCCATTCCCCCATCCGGAACTACTCTTCCGGGATGCTGGCCCGGCTGGCATTTTCGGTGGCCACGGTAGTCCATCCGGACATTCTCATTGTGGATGAGATACTTTCGGTGGGAGATGCCCAGTTCCAGGAGAAAAGCAAGGCCCGGATGATGGAGCTGATGGGGGGCGGCACTACGGTGCTGTTTGTTTCCCACAGCATTGAGCAGATTCGGGAGATGTGCACAAAGGTTCTTTGGCTGGAGCACGGACGTGCAAAGATGCTGGGAAACACAGACGAGGTGTGCGATGCATACGCTGGATAAAAACACCCCGCTGGTCTCTATCCTTATGGGCGTGCGGTATCAGAGAGGAGATATTTCTTTTTTAGAGAGGGCGATCCACTCCATTCAGGCTCAGACCTATTCTAACTGGGAATTCCTGATTTGCGAGAGAGATTCCACAGCAGAGGCCCGAGTAAGATTGGAGCGGTTTGTTCAGGAAGACGCCAGAATCCACCTTGTTGACGGACGTGGAACAGCGAGTCTTTCGGAACGGTTAAATCGTTGCATTAGAGAGGCCCAGGGTGAGTGGCTTGCACGGATGGATGATGATGACTTTTCTCATCCCAAGCGAATTACCGTCCAAATGGAGTATTTGCAGGAGAATCCGCAAGCCGCTTTTGTGGGTTGCATAGCACAGCTGGAGCGAGATGGACAACCTGTCGGTATACGGCAACTACCTCAGGCACCTATAGTTCGGGATTTTTTATTTGTTCAACCATTTCTCCACCCCACATTGCTATTCCGCCGAAAAGCATTGGAACAGATGGGTGGATACTGTGAAGAGCCACGGTGTCTGGGTTGTGAGGATTACGATCTGCTCCTCCGCCTTTACGAGGCAGGTCTTAGGGGAGAAAATATTCAGGAGCCTCTGTTTACATATACCCTTCCGCCTTTAGGCAACAAGAAGCGGACTATGGCTTTGCGGTGGAACGAGGCAAAGACACGGTATATCCGGTTCAAAGCCTTGAGGTTGCTACCTAAGGCCTTGCCCTATGTGGTAAAACCGATGGCGGTGGGGTTGGTGCCGGAGGCAGTGCTTATAAGGGTGAAACAAAAAATAGGTTTGGAGGGGTGAGAGAAATGGCGCGGGAACTTACTCTGACCGTTGCAGTTCCTACATACAATATGGAGAAGTACCTGCGGCAGAATTTGTATTCGTTGCTGGAATTGGAAGAGGAAAAGATTGAAGTACTAATTTTGGACAATAGCTCTACCGACAGATCCGGGCAGATTGCGGACGAATTTGTAAAGGCACACCCTCAGCTTTTTACTGTGTTTCATAAGGAAAATCACGGATATGGTTCGTCTATTAATCTGGCAATAGAAAAAGCACAGGGTAGATATCTTCGTATTGTAGATGCGGATGATTGGGTAAAGTCCCAGGAGTTGGCTGCAATCCTTCGAGATTTGGAGAACTGTAATGCTGATTTGGTCGTTAGCGATTATACAGTAGTGGATACCAACTCAGGGATGGAAACCCGTATAAGGATGTGTCCTAAGACAGTAGCGGAGGGAGTGCCGTATTGTCTTCGGGATGGGTTTGAACCATTTCCCCGAATGCACTCTACGATTTTTCGTGTGGAATTTTTGCGAGAAAATAAAATATCTCTACTGGAAAATACATTTTATGTGGACGAGCAGTTGATGATGTTAACCTGCTTATATGCACAGTCATTGGTCTACTATGAGCGCGATGTGTATTGCTATCGTATGGGAGACGCGACTCAGAGCGTAGCTACCTCAAATATGGGCAAGAGATATGCAGATCGAGAACGGGAACTGAAGATCAGTTTAACAGCTTACCAAAATTGGGTTGCCATTCATGGCTCGATGATTCCCTGTGCCGAGCAGTTAGTGGAGCATATTGGAAACCATTTTACAACATTATATATGTATGTAGAGCCTCCATCTGAGGGGCGCGCTTTAGCAAGTCGATGGCAGGCGTTCTTGTTGGATCAGTGGCCTGAGATGGCGAAGGCGACTGATAGAAAGCGTCGAATTTTAGCGCTACTGAACAGGTTCCACCTGAGTGGTAAGAGGTATGTAGCCTGTAAAGCGGCACTCAAAAGATATGGATTAAATAGAGGATAACCTTTAAACATAATTGATTTGATTTAAAGAATACTGGGGTTGTTAGCGGCAGGCAATTCATGGTTTTATTCAAAAGTAAAAACGTAAGGAGTGGGATAAGAAGTGGATAGATGCTATAAATCTGTACCAGATATAGAAAAGCTAAAATATCACGGAAAGCTGCTAAAACCAGATATTAAGATTTTTGTGTCACATAGGATTGATTTGGATAGTACATCGATTATTGATCCGTTGTATATCCCAGTACGATGTGGAAGCACTTATGATGAACGTGAAGGTATTACCATGTTGGGAGATGATACTGGGGAGAACATTTCGAAAGAACGAATGTCTTTCTGTGAATTGACGGTTCAATATTGGGCATGGAAAAATATAGAGGCAGATTATTACGGGTTATGCCATTACAGAAGGTATCTCAGTTTCTCTCGCACAGAGTATCCTACAGATGCCTATGGTAATGTTTTGGAGCAATTTATAGATGAAGAAACGATTAAAAAATATGGTTTGGAAGGTCAGGCAGCAGAGGAAATAATTGGGAACTATGATTTGATCTTGCCGCAGGCTCAGGATGTTAGCCAATATCCGGAAAAATATTCTTCGGTTTGGGAGCAATATGTCTGTGCACCACATTTGCATGAAAAAGATTTGCGTTTGACGCTAGATATTATTAAAGAAAAATATCCGGCATATGTTGAGGCGGCAGATGCATATTTAAACGGGACAAAAGCCTATATGTGCAATATGTACATAATGAAGAAAGAACTTTTTTTCCAGTATTCACAATGGCTTTTTGATATTTTAAATACTTTTAAAGAGCGGGTAAATATGGCGGGGTACTCGGCAGAGGAAATTCGTGCAACGGGGCATATTGCAGAGCGTCTCCTTGGTATTTTTGTTTTTTATCAACAACTTACAAATCAAAATTTGTCTATTAAGGAATTGCAGCCAGTTGTCTTTTTGAGTACAGGAAAAAAGGACGGTGGTGAGAGCAGATTAGTGTCAGACTTTACCATTAAACCGGCCTTTCAGTCTCGCAATATTCCTGTTGTTTTGTCGACTAGCAATAAATTTGCTCCTTTTGCGGCAACGTTAATTCAATCTATTATTGACTGTTCCTCACCCGAGTACAATTATGACATTATCTGTATAGAACAGGAATTGATTCCTGAAAATAAACGAAGAATAAAGGCGATAAGAAAAAACGATAATGTAAGCATCAGAATATTCAATGTAAAGTTCTCAGAGTTTTTACGAAAATCAGAGCTGAATGAGTATATTTCGGTTGAAACATATTTTCGCTTGTTCTTTCCGTATTTACTTACTGAATATAGAAAAGTTTTATGGTTGGACTGTGATACGGTAGTTCGACGGGATATTTCCGAACTTTTTAACACTGATATAGGGAATTATTTAATAGGAGCGACCAGAGATTATAATGCAACGGCTCTGCTAAAAGGGGCAGATCCTGAGTATATGAGATTCTGTCGGGATGAACTACACATAGATGGGGCTTATAGCTATTTTCAGGCGGGGGTTCTCCTGATGAATTTGCATGAGTTTCGTCAAACTCTTTCTTTTGATGAGATGCTGAACCAAACACAGCAATGTCAGTATCCATATGGCGATCAGGATATTTTAAATAAGCTGTGCGTGGGAAAAGTGCACTGGTTGGATAACCGCTGGGATGTTATTGCAGATGTGCAGGATTATATGTCAAATTTTTTGCAGTATTGGGATCCAGATAAAACCTACGTGGATTATCAAATGGTAAAGCGCGATCCATCAATTATACATTTTGCGGGGCCAACAAAGCCGTGGCATTCACCAATGAATGCAATGGCGGATTGTTTTTGGGAGCCCTGCCGAAAAACTCCTTTTTATGAAATTGCTTTGTGCGATATGATAAGAGATATGAAACATGGAGTCCAAAGATATGAAATACAGGCAGAAAAGCCGATTTTTGTAAAGTGTGAGGGATCATTTTTTGCAAAGGGTTTTCGGTGTTTAAAGGAGAACGGATTAAAATATACACTACTAAAAGTCTGGAGTAAAATTTTGGGCCGTAACAATTAAAAATGAGCTATCAGAAGTTTCATTTGCCCCCAACTCTATAGTAGAAGTTTGGCTTTATTTTAATAAAGGGAAGAAAGCCAGATGAGAGCTATACCGTTGAATGTTAAGAAAAGTAAATCAGATGAGCAGATGCAGTGGGTTTTGTTATTTGACACAGAGAGATGGTGCCTGACAAAGAAAAACAGGCAGAAAGTTTGAGAAAACTTTGAAAAGATATATTAGTGAGTCAAGTCAGGAAAATTATAATGAAAGTTAAAATATATTTACCACATATTTTGGTAGGGGAGAATGAATATGGCACCAAAGCTTTCTATTATTGTTCCGGTTTATAATGTAGAAAATTATCTCAGAAAATGCTTGGATAGTATTTTAGAGCAGACTCTTGAAGATATTGAAATCATTTGTGTTAATGATGGGGCTACTGATAGCTCACCGGATATTTTGCGGGAATATAAAGAAAAAGATGCCAGGATCATTATTATTGATCAGGAGAACAGAGGCTTGGGTGCAGCGAGAAATGCCGGGATTGCAAAGGCGCAGGGAGAATATGTGGGCTTTGTGGATAGCGATGATTTCATCCATCCTGCTATGTATGAGAAGCTATATAAAAAGGCCCGTAAGTTTGATTCGGACGTGGTTTTAACAAATATCAATCTCTACTATACTGATACTGGAGAAACCGAACTCTTTCGGGACAATGATTTTTATAGCTTAATGAGTAAAACAAAGTATTTTACCGTGATGCAGCATCCGCGAATTTTGCAGTTTATAGGAGTTTGGGATCGGATATATCGCCGGTCATTTCTGGAAAAGTATCAACTTTTAAATCCGGTGAACAGAATATATGAGGATGTGTTGTTTACTGTTCAGACCTGCGTATTTGCAGAAAAGATATCCATTGTAAATGAACCCTTGTATTATTATCGAAAAAACACGGGCAGGTCTATTGTAGACAAGGAAAGAACCAACGATTCCTTTAAGTTTGATTTTCTGAAAAATTTACGGGAGAGTCGGGATTTTTTACTTCAATGTGGAAAGTGGGAGGCGTTACGCAAAGAATTTTTAACCTTCCAGCTTCAGGGAATACTATATCACCAGTATAATATGCAAACAAGAAAGACATTCCTTGAATTTATGAAGGAACTCTCTGAAATCCTGCCGCTGGACGACATACAGGTTATAGAAGAAACAGCTATAAATAAGTCAGCGAAAATTTATTTGCGACTCCTGAAAAAGAAACATTTTCACTTGTCGTTTGTCCTATATAAAGTCAGAAAGCTTTATAAAAGTGATGAGCTATACCTTTACTGGAGGTTTCCCTGCTGCAAGAACTATTTAAGAATTCGGAAACCCGGATACCGCTGGAAATGCGAAATGCAAGCTCAATATGAATTGATAAAGGAAATTGGGCAACTTCGGATGGCGGTGGAAGAAGCGGTGAAGCAAGTGACCAAGGATGCAGTGGAAGAACAAGCAGGTGATTAAAAATCAAAATGGAGAGGTATGCTATGAAAACCTTAATTTTAGCCGGTGGCTTTGGCACCCGGATCAGCGAGGAATCCCAGTTCAAGCCCAAGCCTATGGTTGATCTGGGAGGTATGCCCATCCTGCTCCACATCATGAAGCTGTATAGCCATCACGGTTTTAACGAGTTCATCATTTGCGCCGGGTATAAGCAGCACGTTATCAAGGAATATTTCGCGGACTACTTCCTTCACACCTCGGATATTACCTATGACTTTACCAACGGGCGTAATGAGATGATCGTCCACCACAACTCCTCTGAGCCTTGGAAGGTGACGGTGGTGGACACGGGCCTCAACACTATGACCGGGGGCCGGGTAAAGCGGGTGAAGGAGTATATTGGGGACGAGCCATTTATGCTCACCTACGGCGACGGGGTGTCTGACTTGAACATTACGGAGTTGGTCAAATTCCATCAGTCCCATGGAAAGCTGGTCACCATGTCGGCTTATAACGCCGGACAGCGGTTCGGCGTACTGGACATTGACAGCAGTGGGCAGATCAAAGAGTTCCGGGAAAAGACCCAGGGAGACGGGAACCTCATCAACATCGGCTTTATGGTTTGTCAGCCGGAGTTTATCAACTTCATTGAGGGTGACGCAACGGTACTGGAAAAGGCTCCATTGGAGACAGTAGCAAAAATGGGACAGCTTATGGCCTATAAGCATACAGGCTTCTGGCAGTGCATGGATACGGTGCGAGAGAAGGAGCAGTTAGAAAGGCTCTGGGCCAAGGGACAAGCTCCCTGGAAAGTGTGGGATAACTGATGACGGGATTTGATTTGGAGTTCTACCGGGGAAAGCGGGTCTTTGTGACTGGTCACACCGGGTTTAAAGGGGCTTGGCTCTGCCGTATTTTGGTTGGCACCGGAGCGGTAGTTACCGGATATTCCCTACCTGCGCCTACTAAACCCAACCTGTTTGAGCTGGCAGGGCTGGAGGGAAAAATGACCTCGGTCATTGGGGATATCCGGGATCAGAAAAAGCTGATGGAGGCCTTTCAGGCGGCTAAGCCGGAGATTGTCCTCCATTTGGCGGCCCAGCCCATCGTCCGGGAAAGCTACAAAGACCCGGCCTATACCTATGAGACAAATGTGATGGGGACGGTGAACATTTTGGAGTGTGTCCGGCTTGTCCCCGGCGTTCGCAGCTTCCTCAACGTGACCACCGACAAGGTCTATCACAACAATGAGTGGGTGTGGGGCTACCGGGAGGAAGAGCCGTTGGACGGCTTTGACCCCTATTCCAACTCCAAATCCTGTTCAGAGCTGGTAACCCACAGCTACAAAAGTAGCTTTTTTGCGGATGGAAGAGTGGCCATCTCCACTGCCCGGGCGGGCAATGTGATTGGCGGCGGGGACTTTGCAAATGACCGGATCATCCCCGACTGCGTGAGAGCGGTACAGGAAGGAAAGCCCATCGGAGTGCGGAATCCCCATTCTACCCGCCCTTATCAGCATGTGCTGGAGCCTTTGTTTGCCTACCTGATGATTGCGCAGCGGCAATATGAGGACGGGAGTGTCTCCGGTTGGTACAACGTAGGCCCCGACGAGTGCGACTGCGTGACCACAGGGCAACTGGTGGAGCTGTTTCAGGAGAAATGGGGCGATGGATTTTCCTGGATCGACCAGGCGGAGAAAAACGCCCCTCATGAGGCCAACTTTTTGAAGTTGGACTGCTCCAAGCTGAAGTCTGTGTTTGGCTGGAAGCCCCGGTGGCATATTGGGGAGGCTATTGAGCAAACGGTAGAGTGGACTCGGGTTTGGCTTAACGGCGGAGATATCCCGGCGGAAATGGATCGGCAGATTAGGAAATATTTGGAGCATAAAATATGGAAGCAGTAGTGATTACGGGCGGAGACGGATTTATTGGAAGCCATCTTGTGCGCTATTTTGCGGAGTGTGGTTTAGAGGTATATGCTCTGACGATCCCCAATAGTCCAGTAGTAGGGAGAATTAAAGATATTCCCCATGTTACGGTCATTCAAAGAGAGTTGAAGGAAGCGGAAGCACTTTTGGAGGAACTTCCACAAAAGCCGGTCGCATTTGTTCATTTGGCATGGAGCGGTGTGTCTCCAGAAAGCAGGAATTCTGTCGATTTGCAGATCGGGAATATTGAACTTTGCCTACAGGCGGTGCATTTAGCGGCACAACTCAAAGCGCAACGTTTTATTTTACCTGGTTCTACAATGGAGTACAGCTACTGCGGGCAGGCGATTAACGAACGGGCCTGCCCATCGCCGCAAAATGCCTATGGAGCGGCAAAAATTTCGGCGCGGTATCTGTGCGAAGCCAAGTGTGAAGAATTAAGGGTGCCCTATATTTATGCAGTCATTACGGGAATTTACGCCGCCGACCGCAGGGATAACAATGTGATCTACTATACGATATCCGAACTTCTTCAAGGAAGGAAGCCATCCCTCACTGCACTGGAACAGCTTTGGGACTATGTATATATAGATGATGTCACAAGGGCATTTTTCCTTATCGTAACCAAAGGAAAGGCGGGGGCTTTTTATAGCATTGGTCATGGAGATAATTGGCCTTTAGTCAATTACATCCGTAAGATTCGGGATATTATTGACCCGGCTCTACCCTTGGGGATTGGTGAGATACCGTATAAAGATGACCGCTTACCAAGTTCCTGCGTAGATATGACCTCACTGGAAAAAGATACCAGCTTTGTTCCGCAGGTTCCGTTTGAAGTGGGAATTAAAAAGGTGATTAAAAGTGTAGGGGAGACAATGTAACGATGGACTGTCTGATTATCGGCTGTGGGTTATGCGGTTCAGTCATCGCCCGACATATGGCAGAGCAAGGGAAAAGGGTGGTTATCTGGGAACGCCGGGATCACATTGGCGGAAATATGTATGACTATGTGGACGAACATGGTTTTCTGGTACAGAAATACGGTCCTCATATTTTTCACACAGGCAAGAAGGAACTCTATAATTATATGTGCCGTTTTGAACAGTGGCAGGATTATAAACTGACCTGCGGCGCAGTGTGGGATGGGAAATACACTCCCACTCCCTTTAATTTTACTACCATTGATACCTTCTTTCCAAAAGAAAAGGCGGTGGAACTGAAATTAAAGCTGCAAAAAGCCTTTGCTGGACGAGAAGAAGCTACGGTAGTGGAGACGCTGGAGCATCCTGATCCCGATATTCGGGCGTATGCGGAGTATCTTTTCCAAAATGACTATGCGCCATACACTGCAAAACAATGGGGAGTGTCGCCGGAAATAATCGACCCCAGCGTTCTCAAGCGAGTGCCTCTGCGGTTTTCCTATGAGGAGGGTTACTTTAACGATACCTATCAGGCTATGCCTGTGCATTCCTTTACCCGTTTTTTTGAAAATTTATTGAACCACCCAAATATTGAGATAAAGCTGGGTATGGAGGCGTTGGAGCATTTATTCATCCGAGATGGAAAGCTGCTATTGGATGGATTGGACACGTCGTTTCTGGTAGTCTATACTGGGGCGCTGGATGAGTTGTTTGGCGGTATCTATGGAGCGCTTCCTTACCGCTCTTTACGGTTTGAGTGGAAGTATGAGAAAAAGGAAAGCCTTCAGGACGCTCCAGTGGTGGCATATCCTCAGGCAGAGGGGTATACCCGCATCACGGAATATAAAAAGCTACCGATACAGAATAAGCTGGGAACCAGTTACGCGGTAGAGTATCCCTTGCCCTACCAAGAAGGGGAAAAGTTGGAGCCCTATTACCCGGTTCTTACGGTGGAGAGCCAGGAGCAATATGCCAAATATAAGGCTCTGGCAGAGCGAGTTCCTAACCTGATCTGCTGTGGACGTCTGGCGGATTTTAAGTACTATAATATGGATCAGGCGCTAGCGCGGGCGCTGGATGTGTGCAGAAATTGAGAAATGGAACTAACTTTATGGAGGCACTTGGATGAAAGGGAGAAATTGTACATTAGATTTTCTAAAACTCTATTTCAGTTTGTTTATTGTACTTTTCCATTTTTATGAACCAACGCATGAGCATTTTGAGAGTGGTATGATTGCCGTTGATGCGTTTGCGATAATGTCGGGACTCTTTTTCTTTCAAGGAGTAGCGAAAGAAGGAGAACCTTGTGAATTTGAGCCATATTCATATATACGCAAACGGTTTAAACGCTTTTTCCCTTATGTGTTGGTTGCATATATTTTTGCCTTTGTTGTTCAGTATTTCCATATATTGTCCATATCCAACGCCCAGGAATTGGAGCAGGTACTGCTGAACGGGTTGAGTGAAATATCGGTTATTGATATTTTTATGCTGGCATTTGGCAGATGGCCGCTCAATGCGCCAGCATGGACGATCAGCCTTATTTTTCTTGTTGAATGTATCATGTATTGTTGCCAGTGGTATTCAAAAAGACTTTTTGAAGGGATAATCCTACCGATTTCATTTATCGTAGCTTGCGTGATATATGCGCGTTATGATATATCTGCAATAGGGGATAATTTATTTCGTATTGAAGTATGCCGAATTTGGATAGATATTAGCCTTGGATTGTTGTGTTTGCAGATTTCTAACAAGATCCGGAAAATACAAACCAATAAATTAAGAAGAATTACGATAACTGGGGTAGAGTTATTTTTTCATTTAGGTTTTCTTATCTTGGCCTGTGGCAAAACACAAGGCTACTATTGGATCAGCATCATGATATTGCCTGTCATCATTTCAATAGCTCATTCTCAAACAAGCTATGTGGAAGTATTGTTAGAAAAAATCAGGATAACACCGCATTTGGCAGTTTTAAGTTTAGGGATTTATTTAACGCATTGGACTATCTTAAAATGTTACCTTAACAAATATCCCATGCCATATGAAATGTATATTCATAAGTTTGAATTTATGGTAATGGTTTTTGTGGTGGCAATTTTTTATTGTTTGCTGATAAGGCTAATTCTAAAATGTAAGAATGAATTAAGACTTGAAATTGGAACGGGAGAAAGCAAGAAGGCCGTAAATAAAGAAGAAAGGCAGGAAATTATAGAGCGCAAAGCTGGCCGGGTTGGGTATTTTGATATCTTGAATATTTTGGCTGCTATTTGTGTGGTGTGGATTCATTTTGGAAATGGGTTTCATGGGTATAGCGATACGATAGAGTGGCGGTGGTGTCTATTTATCCAAGTGATCTGTTTTTGGGCGGTTCCCGTTTTCTTTATGCTGACGGGAGCGACCCTGATGGGATATCCCAGTAAGTATTCTACAAAGGAGTTCTTTCGTAGAAGGATCAAAAAAACCCTGATTCCATACCTGCTTTTTGGGGTTGTGGCACTTTTCTTTTACCAATCCCGTGGGGGGGTACAGATTAATTGGGAGCATCCTGTGCTCTCCTTTCTGGATATCTTTATGAATAATCGCATGGAGTCAGTCTACTGGTTTTTACCCATCCTATTTGGGATTTATGTTGTCATGCCAGCGCTCAGTGTTTTTGCTCGCCCGGAGAATCGGAAACAGCTGGATTACCTTGTCTTTACCGGCGTGTTGACCATCTCGGTGTTCCCTTTTCTTGCCAGAGTGTTCCAGCAATTTTGGGGTGTATCAGAATACTGTTGGAATGATGTCTTTTTCTTACCCATGTTGGGGGGATATCTTATATATCCAGTGTTGGGCTATTGGGCTGCTACTCACGATTTTTCGAGAAGGGAGCGCGTTTTCTGCTATCTTGCGGGCCTTGGTGGCTTTACACTTCGCTTTTTTGGACTGAGATTTTTATGCGAACGGGATGGTATAATATGCACAGAAAAGGCGGCAACCCTTGATTTTTCGGGGGTTGCCGCTATTTTTGTTACTAATTCGTTATTAGTTCAATGTTCATTTTGAGTTCTTCTATATTTTTATGGGTGTAAACCCGTTCACCCGTGCCTTTGGACTTATGCCCCATGATCCGGTCAATGCAAACCTTGTTTGCCCCGGCTGAATCAAGGCGGCTTCTGAATGTGTGGCGGCACTCATGCGGGGTGTGCTGCATTTCCAGCTTCCCCATGATTTCAGCCCATAAAGCCCTATATTGGGTTTGATTCAGCTTCTTCCCATTGTACTCAAACAGATAGCCGCTTTTGGACTGTTCAACCCGCTTTTGAACTATGTGTTGAATTTTTGAATGAATGGGAACTATCC
>CANDEE010000028.1 GCA_947383685.1 uncultured Pseudoflavonifractor sp. | reverse complement strand
GGGACGAGCAGTCCATCGCCCAGAGCCTGTCCACCTTCTCCTCCCACATGGTGAACATCGTGGGCATCCTGTCCGAAGCGGACGATAACTCCCTGGTGCTCTTTGACGAGCTGGGGGCGGGCACCGACCCCGTAGAGGGAGCCGCCCTGGCAGCCGCCATCATTGAGGAGACCCGCTCCCTGGGAGCCCTGGTGGCCGCCACCACCCACTACGCCGAGCTGAAGGTCTACGCCATGACGACGCCGGGGGTGGAGAACGCCTCCTGCGAGTTCAACGTGGAGACCCTGGCCCCCACCTACAAGCTGCTCATCGGTATCCCCGGCAAATCCAATGCCTTTGCCATTTCTCGCCGCCTGGGCCTTCCCGGACACGTCATTGACGCCGCGGCGGTGCGCCTCAACGCCGAAAACATCCGCTTTGAGGACGTATTGACCCAACTGGACCGCCAGCGGCAGGAGATGGAGAAGGAGAAGGAGGCCGCCCGGCTTCTCCGCCGGGAGACCGAGGAGGCCAGGCAGAAGGCCGCCCAGTACCGGGACGATCTGGAAAAACAGAGGGCCAAAGCGGTGGAGCGGGCCCAGGCCGAAGCCCGGGTCATTCTGGAGGAGGCCCGCAAGGCCGCCGACGATACCTTTAAGGAACTGGACGAAATGCGGAAAAGGAGCAAGCAGGAGGAGGACTGGCAGCGGGTCAACGAAGCCCGGGCCGGGCTCCGCCGGGGCCTCAACGAGGCCGAGGGAAAGCTGGGCCAAGCCCCCCAGGCTCCCCTCCCACCCTCCACCCGTCCCGCCGCGAAAGGGGACACGGTGGAGCTTGTGAAAATGCCGGGTACCAGGGCCACCGTGCTGGACGTGAAAAAGGACGGCACCCTCCAGCTCCAGGCGGGCATTTTGAAGCTCACCGCCACCCAGGATGAGGTACGGGTTGCCGAGAGTGAAACGCAAAAATCCGTCCAAAAGGTGGTGGCCCGGGCCACCCACCAGCTTCGCTCCCTGGGAGCCTCCCCCGAGGTAGACCTCCGGGGTATGACGGGGGACGAGGCGGTGATGGAGCTGGACCGCTTTCTGGACAACGCCGTCATGGGCAAGCTCCGGGAAGTCCGCATCATCCACGGCAAGGGCACGGGAGCGGTGCGCGCCGCCGTTCGTGACCACCTCAAGCGCAGCCGCTATGTCAAATCCTTCCGTCCCGGCCGTTTCGGAGAGGGTGAGGACGGAGTAACAGTAGCGGAACTTCGGTAAACTCTCCTCAAGGATGGAATGCCGGGGATTCGATTTGTTCAAAATGCCGTTGACTGTGGATTTGAAATTTGGTATGATGAGTAACAGCATTAGACCCAATCGTGTTTTGGGGAGGGAATTGCTATGTATACAAGAGAGGCTACCGTCAATAATCAGGTGGGCCTGCATGCCCGTCCCGCCACATTCTTTATCCAGAAGGCCAACGAGTACAAGTGCTCTATCTGGGTGGAGAAGGACGAGCGGAGAGTCAACGCCAAGAGCCTGCTGGGCGTTCTGTCCCTGGGCGTGGTAAAGGGTACCACCATCAACCTGATTGCCGACGGTGCGGACGAGAAGGAAGCCGTGGACGGGCTCATCGAGCTGATCTCCGGCAATTTCGAGGACTGAATCTCAAATATACACGGGAAAAAGAGAGCGCCGCGGACGCGGCGCTCTTTTTCTCTGGAAAGGGGGGAGGGCCATGGTCTGCCGCCAATGTCCCAGAAATTGCGGCGTAGAGCGGGGAGAGAGGGCCCCCGGCGGGGTGTGCGCCATGCCCTCCCAGCCCGTGGTGGCCCGGGCCGCCCTCCATTTTTGGGAGGAGCCGCCCATCTCGGGGACCCGGGGCTCGGGAACGGTATTCTTTTCCGGCTGCCCCCTCCGCTGCGTATTCTGCCAGAACAGCGTCATCAGCCGGGAGGGCTACGGAAAGCCCGTCACGGTGCCGCGCCTCCGGGAGATTTTTCAAGACCTGATCGCCCAGGGGGCCCACAACATCAACCTGGTGACCCCCACCCACTATACCCACGCCATTCTGGAGGCGTTGACCGAACCGCTGCCCGTGCCCGTGGTGTGGAACACCGGGGGCTATGAAAGGGCAGAGACTCTCCAAACCTTGGAGGGGAAGGTTCAAATCTACCTCCCCGACCTGAAATATCTGGACTCTGGCCGGGCCAAGCGCTACTCCGCCGCCCCTGACTACCCGGAAGCCGCCACCGCCGCCATTCAGGAGATGGTTCGCCAGACAGGCCCCTGCGTCTTTGACGGAGAGGGCATTTTGCAGCGGGGCGTGATCATCCGCCACCTCCTGCTCCCCGGCGGTCTCAGGGAGGCCAAGGCGGTCATGGACTGGGTGGCGGGAACCTTTGCCCCCCATACCGTCCGCTTTTCCCTCATGAGCCAGTACGTCCCTCTGGGGCGGGCGGCGGAGTATCCCGAAATTGACCGTCCCCTGCGGAAAAGCGAGATTCGTTCCGCCCAGGAATATATGGCGGCTCTTGGCTTGGAGGGCTATACCCAGGAGCCGGATTCCGCCAGCGGAGACTACGTTCCCCATTTTGACCTGACAGGAGTGTGAGCCCATGGCTGCCACGCTGAAAATCAAAGAGCAGGGCCCCAGGCTCCGGCGGCTTTGGAGCCTTTCCTGGCCCGCCATCATCGAGCAGATATTGAACACCATGGTCTCCTACGTGGATACCGCCATGGTGGGCGTCCTGGGGGCGGTAGGCTCTGCCGCCGTATCGGTGAACGGCCCTCCCATCTGGCTCATCCACGGGGTCATGGCCGGGGTGGGCGTGGGCTACTCGGTGCAGATTTCCAACGCCGTGGGAGCCCGGGACCCGGAGCGGGTGCGCCAGGTCATCCGCCAGGCCTTCCTGGCGGCGGTGGTCTGCGGCCTTGTGGCCTGCGGGCTCTACGAGGCCCTGGGGGCCTCCATTCCCCGCTGGCTGGGAGCCAAGCCCGAGGTACTGCCCCACGCCGCCAACTATATGCGTATCTACTGCTCCGTTCTGGTCTTTAACTCCCTGCTCATCGTCTTTTCGGCGGTTCTCCGCTGTATGGGCAACACCAAAACGCCCCTTATTTTTAATACCGCCACCAACCTGTTGAACCTGATCTTAAACTTCTTTCTCATCTATCCTACCCGAGAATGGCATGGGCTGATGATTCCCGGTGCGGGCTGGGGGGTGGAGGGGGCCGCCATCGCCACCGCCATCTCCATCACCTGCGCGGCCATTCCCGCCACGCTGGCGGCCTTCCACCAGCATGGCTACGCCACCTCTTTCCGGGAGGGCCTGCGCCCCGACGGGCCCATCATCCGCCGGGCCGTGACCCTGGGCGTTCCCTCCGCCATTGAGCGGGCCATTGTGAATATCGGCCAGATTGCCATGACCGCCCTGGTGGGTCACGCCCTCACCACCGCCGCCCTGGCAGCCAATAACATCGCCACCACCGCCGAGGGACTTTGCTACCTCCCCGCCTACGGCATCGGCTACGCCGCCATTGCCCTGGTGGGACAGTCGGTGGGGGCGGGAGACAAGGAGGACGCGGAGGCCTACGGTACCCTCACCGGAGCCATCGGTTTTGCCCTGTGCATGGTGACGGGGACGCTGCTGTTCCTCTTTGCCACGCCTCTGGCGTCCCTTTTCAACTCCGACGCCCAGGTGGTGGCGGAGGCCGCCCTGGCCCTCCGGGTGGTAGCCTTTGCCGAGCCCTTCTTTGCCGTCAGCATCATCCTCACCAACGCCCTTCGGGGAGCCAACGACGTAAGGTTTCCCATGATGGTGGGCCTTGCGGGAATGTGGTTTGTCCGGGTTCCCCTCTCCTGCCTGCTGGTGCTGGTGTTTGACCTAGGCCTGGCCGGCGTTTGGGCGGGTATGGCGGTAGACCTGATCCTCCGGGGCGTCCTGTGCATCTGGCGCTGGAAAAGCGGCAGATGGCTCCGTCTCAGCGGCCTGGAAAAATAAGCAAACAAAAACGCTCCCTTTCCATTTGGAAGGGAGCGTTTTGCTGACCGTTTTACCCCAAAGAGCGCAGCCCCGCCATATCCTCCGGCAGGGGAGAGCCAAAGGTCAGGGTTTCTCCGGTGAAGGGCTGGGAAAACTGCAAATAGCCGGAGTGGAGGGCGGGCCGGGAAATGAGGCCGGGCTCCTCCGTCCCATAGAGAAAATCCCCCGCCAGCGGATGGCCGATATGGGCCATATGCACTCGTATCTGGTGGGTGCGCCCGGTTTCCAGCTCCAGGGCTACCAGGGAAAAGCGGCCCCAGACCCTTAGTACCTGGTAATGGGTGCGGGCGCTCTTTCCGTCAGGCCGGACGCACTGGCGGATATAGGAGTCCTCTGTCCGTCCCAGGGGAGCGTCAATGATGCCATCCATGGGGGAGGGGCAGCCCTCGCACACCGCCAGATAGCAGCGGCGGAAGGCCTGGGAGTGAAGGGCGGCGGTAAGGGAGTGCTGGGCGGCAGGGTGCTTTGCCACCACCATCAGCCCCGAGGTTCCCTTGTCCAGCCGGTGAACAGGGTGAAAATCCGCTTCCAGCCCGATTTTGTGGTAATAATGAACCAGCCGCGCCCCCAGGGAGTCATCCCAGCTCCCGGCGCAGGGGTGGACTGCCAGCCCCGCGGGCTTGTCCACCACCAAAAGGTCGTCATCCTCATAACAAATGTTGACCGGGCCCTCGTTGGGTGTGATGTCCGAGGGGGCCTTATCGTCCGCCAGAATCGCCACCGTCTGCCCTGCGTGGACAAGATAGCTGGTGTAAATGTCCTCCCCGTCCACCAAAAGCCCATGGGGACGGCGTTTGGAGCGGCGGATGGCGGAGGTGGACAGCCCGTGCCGCCGCAGGATGGCGTCCACCCGCTTTCCTTCTTCCTCTGGGTTTACATAAAATTCTAAGTACCGCACGGGACGCCTCCTTTCATGTAAAGCAAACTTTACATTTACTTTCACGCACTAAAATCTGGCCCCTAAGAAAATGAAAAAACGCGTACAACTCAAGGGGCCAGATGGAATGGCGCTCCGCCCCGGTACCCCGGGGCGGAGTGATACGGTCATAACTCTACTGTTCCCACGTTTTCCGCGGTGATCCCGTGCTTCTCGGCGTACCCGGTGAGCATCAGGGTCAGGGCCCCGTCACCGGTGACGTTGCAGGCGGTTCCAAAGCTGTCCTGAAGGGCAAAGACCGCCAGCATCAGGGCCTGGCCCGCCCCGTCAAAGCCCAGCACCCCGGCAATGAGGCCCAGGGAGGCCATCACCGTGCCGCCGGGAACGCCGGGAGCGCCAATGGCAAAGACCCCCAGCAGGAGGCAAAAAAGAACCATGGTGCCCACCTTGGGGAGCTGGCCGTAGAGAACCTGGGAGACCGTCATACAGAAAAAGACCTCTGTGAGTACCGATCCGCACAGGTGGATATTGGCAAAGAGGGGGATGCCGAAATCCACCATGTCGGGCCGCAGGTTTTCGCTTTTCCGGGCGCACTGGAGGGCTACCGCCAGGGTGGCGGCGGAGGACATGGTGCCCACGGCGGTGAGGTAGGCGGGGCCGTAATGCTTGACCACCTCAATGCCCGAGCGGCCGGAATAGAGGCTGGCGGAGCCGTAGAGAACCGCCATCCAGAGGTAATGGCCTACCATGACGATGAGGATGACCACCAGGAAAACGGGAAGCTGCTTGGTGATGGAGCCCTCCCAGGCCAGATCGCAGAAGGTGGTGGCGATATAGAAGGGCAGGATGGGGATGATGACCTTCTTCACAATCTCCAGCACGATGTTCTGAAACTCCTGAAGGACGGCAGTGATGACCTTTGCCCTGGTCCATACGGCGGCAAGGCCCAACAGTACCGAGAAGGCAAGGGCGCTCATGACCGGCATGATCTGGGGGATGTCAAGCTGGAAGGCCACCTGGGGCAGCGTCCGAAGCCCCTCTACCTCCGAGGCGATGTTCAGATGGGGAATGATGGCGTAGCCGGAACCCATGGATAGAAAAGCCGCCAGCACGCTGGACACATAGGCCAGCAGGACGGCGACCCCCAGCATCCGGGTGGCGCTGTTCCCCAGCTTGGTGATGGAGGGGGCGATAAAGCCGATGATGATAAGGGGCACGCAGAAGGTGATGAGCTGTCCCAGGATATAGTTGAGGGTGACCACGACCACCATCACGTTCTCCGGGAACACAAGGCCCAGGGCGATGCCTGCCGCCAGAGCCAGCAGCAGCCGGGCGGGAAGACTTTTGAGCAGGTTCATACAAATTCCTCCTAAAACAAAAGCTGGCGGCAGGCCGCCGCTTCTTCTCCCTATTCTATTCCGGAGAACCCCTGTGGGTTTCCCGGATTTTACCAGAGCCTACCTTATCCCAAAGTGGGATGGTTGTCAAGGGAGGGAAGTAAATGGGGACTTTGCAAACGGAGAGAAAAGGAGTATAATATCCACAGGCAAACGGGCCGCGCGAGGCTGCGGGCTGGTATTTTGACCCCAAGAGGTGGTTTTTATGGGCGAAAAGCTGGGCGTATATCTCCACATCCCCTTCTGCAAGGCCAAATGCGATTACTGCGACTTCTACTCCCTCCCGGACCGGGAGGGGGCCATGGACGAATACCTGAAAGCCATCACCACCCACCTGAAGGAGACCGCCCCCCTCTGCAAGGGCTGGCAGGTGGACACGGTCTATATTGGCGGGGGCACTCCCAGCGTTTTCGGTGCCAAGCGAATGGTGAGTCTTTTGAAGGAGGTCCGCCGCCGTTTTGACGTGACCAGGGATGCGGAGATTACCTGCGAGGCCAACCCCGAGAGCGCGGACCGGAAATTTCTCACCGCCATCCGCAGGGCAGGGGTGAACCGGCTGTCCCTGGGGATGCAGTCGGCCTGCGACGGAGAGCTGAAGGCGGTCCACCGGCTCCACGATTTTGAGCAGGTCACCAAGGCGGTAGCGGCGGCCCGGAAGGCCCGGGTGAAAAACCTGTCCCTGGACCTGATCTACGGCCTTCCCGGTCAGACCATGAGCAGCTGGGAAAAGAGCGTGGAGGCGGCCCTGGCTTTGGAGCCACAGCATTTATCCTGCTATGGGCTGAAGGTGGAGCCGGGAACGGCGCTGGACGGACGGGTCATGCGGGGAGAGGTCCTGCCCGACGACGACCAGCAGGCGGATATGTATCTGTGGATGGTGGAGCGGCTTCAGCGGGCGGGCTACGCCCAGTATGAAATTTCCAACTTTGCCCGCCCCGGCTTCCAGTCCCGGCACAACCTGAAATACTGGATGGGGAAGCCCTATGTGGGGTTCGGCCCCGGCGCCCACTCGGACTTTGGAGGGCGGAGGTATTCCTTTGTCCGGGATTTGGATAAGTATGTAGCGGGTATTTTGAACGGCGGAGCGGTCATCGACAACTCGGAGCTGATTCCGCGCCGGGAGCGGGGAGGGGAATACCTGATGCTCCGGCTGCGGACGACCCGGGGAGTGGAGGAATGGGAGTACCGCAGGGAATTTTCCATGAATTTCGACCCCCTGGAGCAAAAGCTGGAGGAGTATGAGCGCCGGGGCTGGGCGGTGAAGAAGGACCGGCGCTGGCACCTGACCCCCCAGGGGTTCCTGGTGTCCAACCAGCTGATTGGAGACCTGCTTATTTTGCAGGAGGCCGGCACACTGGAAAATACGCTGCCCAAGCTGCGGGCGGAGGGCAAGGCGAAGTAAGACCGCTGCTGTCAAATTTTTGCGCTCGTTGCCCCGTTTACACAGGGGGACAAATGTGCTATGATAAAAAGCGTATCGGGACAAGCCCGATACGCTTTTGCTTTTCTGATAGGAGGAACCATGAGACATTGGCGTACAAGACTTTCCGCGGCGGGCTTGGGCCTGTCGCTGCTGCTGGGGCAGACCGCCCTGGCCTCTGACGCCCTGGGCCACGACCTTCACTTTGCCGACACGGTGCTGTCGGAGGGAGCGGTGGCCACCAGGGGCTACCTTTGGAGCGATACATACAAGGACCTGCGGACCGAGCGGTATGTGACCTATACCCCCAATGAGGCGGTAAGCCCCACCGTGGCCTACGGGGAGACGGTGCTGACCCGGGACACCCTCACCAACATGGCCCGGGTCCTGGAGGAACAGGGCAAGCGTGTGGTGGGGGGCACCAACGGGGACTTCTACGTGTTTTCCACAGGGCAGCCCCTGGGCATGGTGGTGTCGGACGGGGTGCTGCGCTCCTCCTCGTCCTACCACTCCGCCGTCGGCTTCCGGGCGGACGGCACCGCTTTTGTAGGGACCCCTAACCTGCATATTTCCATCACCATGGGGGAGGACCGGCTCACCGTGTTCGGCGGAGTGAACAAGGTCCGGCAGATCCGCAACGCCGATGGGGGAGGACTGACCCTGCTGAGTCCGGATTTCGGGGCCAACACCCAGAACACCTTGCCCGGCGTGGATGTGTTTTTGCGGGTGGCAACGGAGGAGGAAGAAACCGGGACAGTGCTTGCCGCCGAAGATACGGGCCTGGGCAAGGAGCTGACCGTCTCTGACAGGCTCAAGATCGGGGGCCGGGTCAAGTGTGTGGTGGACTATGTGTCTGAGGCCGCGGGCTCCAACCCCATCCCGGAGGACGGGTTTGTCCTCACCATGAACGGCAAGGACGACGAGGGGACGCTGAATATGCTCCGTTCGCTCCAGCCGGGAGATGAAGTGAATATCGACATTGTCAGCGAGGACCCGCGCTGGAACGAGGCGGTGGAGGCACTGGGAGCCATGTACCGCCTGCTGGACAACGGGCAGCTTGGAACGGGCCTGAACGCGGAGCGCACCGCCCGGACAGCCATCGGGATCAAGGCCGACGGCACAGTGGTTTTTTACACCATTGACGGACGGCAGCCGGGCCACAGCGTGGGAGCTACCTGCGAGCAGGTGGCCCGGCGGCTGCTGGAGCTGGGCTGCGTGGAGGCGGTGGGCCTGGACGGCGGCGGTTCCACCACCTTTGGCGTCACCACCCCCGCCCAGGAGGTCATGTCGGTGGTGAACCGGCCCTCCGACGGCGCGGAACGGAAAAATTCCACCGCCATCTTCCTTACCACGGAGCTGGAGGCCACCGGAGAGCCGGGGAGCCTTCAGGTGGAGCCGGGGGACGCGCTGCTGCTGGCGGGGACGGAGCTGCCCCTGGAGGCGTACTATGTGGACACGGGCTACCGGCTGATGGGTCTGGCCCAGGATGTGACCTATGAGGCCAGCGGAGGCGGCGTGATCGAAGGAAACGCCTTTCTCGCCGGGGCGGAGAGCGGGTACGTGACCCTGACCGCTGCCCAGGGAGAGCTGACAGGGACCGCCGAGGTGACGGTGGTGAGGAGCCCGGACGAGATTCTGGTCGTCAACGAGGACACAGGCAGCTCGGTGGGTATTTTGGCCCTGGAGCCGGGAGAGAGCGTGGCCTTGCAGGCGGTCAGCTCCTGGCGGAAGCTGAACCTCCGCTCTCAGGATACCTGTTATACCTGGGCCTGTGACGAGGCGGTGGGAACGGTGACCGGGGACGGATACTTTACCGCCGGGGACAAGACGGCGGAGGGAAGCCTGTACGTGATGGCCGGAGATACCTCGGTCATCATCCCGGTGAGCGTGGCGGGCCACATCCTGCCGCTGGCGGACATGGAGGGAGAGAAGGTCCCCTATACGGAGGGCCTGGGCGTTTTGGCGGAGCCGGAGACCAACCTGGCCTACGTCCGCACCGGACGGCAAAGCCTGCGGATAGCCTATGAGACCAGCCAGGAGGGGTATGGGTCCCTTGTAATGAACGCCTCTATCCCCTATGGCGAAAAATATTTGGGAATGTGGGTCTACGGCGATGGTTCGGGCAATGAAATGACAGCGGTATTTCTGAACGGAGAGGAGGAGCTGCCCAGCTCTCTCTGCACCCTGGACTTTACGGGCTGGAAGCACATCCTGGCCCCCATCCCCACAGGCGGAGACGTTCTGCGGGAGCTGCGGATCACGGGCGCGTCGCCCACCGGGGTGGTGTGGCTGGACCAGATGACCACCTCCAACGAGGACCTGGTGGACGATACGCCCCCGGTCATTCAGATGAAGATAGAGGGGACCAGGCTCACCGCCACTGTCAGCGACAATGTGGACAAGAGCTTTGCCGCCCCGGCGGTGACCCTGTCCTATGACGGGGCGACCCTGGCTGGACAGTGGAACGCGGAGAAGGGGACCCTGACGGCCCAGCTTCCCATTCCGGAGGCCGCGGCCCAGGAGGCCGCCGACCCGGAGAGCGGAGAGGGTCAGGCGGTGGCTCCGGAGCCTCAGCCCGCCCACCGGGTGTCGGTGACGGCGGTGGACGTGAGCGGCAATCTGGGCCGGGTTTCCCAAGACATTCCGGGGGACGCTCTGGTGGAGTTTGCCGACCTTACCGAGCACTGGGCGGCAGCCTATGTGAGCTACCTTTATGAGCAGGGGATCACCAACGGCGTGGCTGCCGACGAGGGGCTTTATTTCCTGCCCAACAACACCATTACCCGGGCAGAATTTTCCACCATGGTGGCCCGGTGGATGGGCCTTGATTTGACGAAATACGAAAGCGTGGAGCTGCCCTTTGCCGACGCGGCGGAAATCCCGGAGTGGGCGGTCCCGGCGGTGAAAGCCATGTACCAGCGGGGCATTGTCCAGGGCAGCATGGATTATGGGGTGCTCTACGCCTACCCCAATGCGGGGATCAGCCGGGCGGAGGTCATGACCATCCTGGGGCGGACCCAGCTCCGGGGCTGGCCCGAGAAGGAGCTGGACGGCTTTGAGGACCGGGCGGAAATCCCGGAATGGGCGGTGAGCTATGTCCGCAGCCTGGTGGGCCAGGGCATCATCAACGGCTATGAGAACGGGACCTTAAAGCCCAACGCCTCCATGACCCGGGGCGAGGTGGCAAAGGTGCTGACGGCACTGCGGTAAACGAGAGAAAGAAAAAATCCGGACCCCAGAGGGGGTCCGGATTTTTTTATGCAGCAGGTTAGGGAGAGGTGGGGGCGGTGACGATTTGAGTGGTGACCACCCGGCTGTCGTAGTCGTCGCCAATTTCGGCAAAGACGGTGGCAACGGCGTAGTAGGAGTTGCCGGGGACAACGGTATGGGAATAGGTGCCGGCACAAGAAATGAGGTCGGAGTTAATCAGCCCATTTTCCTCGCTTCCGAGGATGGTGGTCATATAAACTCCGCCGGAGTTGTAGATGGCAATGGAAGAAATTCCCACGGAATCCGCTGTTTTGTTGGCCGCTATATTGTAGGAAATCCGAAGCTCCCCCGCCCGGTTTCCGGCCTTGCAGGTAACGCTATAGTAGGCCAGGGTCTTGCTGGCCCTGTCCTCAACGGCAAAGGCCGCGCCGCAAAGGGTGGCGATAAGCGCCACAGAGAGAAGAAACGAAGCTGCACGCTTTAACTTCATATTAAGAACCTCCAATCGAATCGATCATGGCTTTCACATCCTCCACGGAGAGGTTACCCCAGATGGATTCTGACAGGGCCTCGTTGACCCATGTTGCCGTGGTGAAGTCCGTGTTGGAAAAGATATAAAACGTTTTTCCGTGAGAGAGGTACGGCTCCGCGGAAGTATGGTCCTTTTCAAAGGCAATTTGTTCAATTTCTTTTGGCGAACCGTAGCGGTCAATACCAATACAGAAGGATTCACCCTCTGTATTGGTAAAAGAAATTTTTGCAAATACGCTGGAATCATTAGTTTCAATAAGTGGCTCAGACGCCACAAAATCGGTTGGATACCAAGATGGGGCAAGCTCTTTAGGAATCCCGTTTTTTCCTAATTCCTCAAGAAACAAATCGTAATTGTCAGACGGTTTTCCCAGCCCAAAATGGAGGATATTGTCTGTCCACTGGGCCAGGGTGCCGAATACGTTCAGGCCGGAGGCCTGGACGCCCATCATCAGGGCAAGAGTCAACGCCACTGCGGCAGCCGCGATTCGGAAAGTTTTCCACAGGACGGAAATACAGACCTTGGACTTGACCGGGGCAGGGGCGGCCTTTTCCAGATGGCTCAGCCCGTCCTCCACGCAGGGATACAGGGACCTTCCCTTGCCTTCGGGGGTGTTGTAGAGCTGCTGAAACTCCTCCCAGGCCCGGTTCACATCCACCGGCTCCACAGCGGGGGCATCTTCTCTTGTCCGCAACACCTCCAGAATGTGAAAGATGACCTCGCTGGTGTCCCGCCCCGACGTGTCCTCTGCGTCGGCCAAAAGGAGCTCCTCCAGCCGCCGGGTACTCAACTGGTCCAGATAGGCATATTTTTCACGGTTGTCTTGGGCCATGTCCCCGACCTCCCCCTATACTTAATATGACATGATTCGACAAAAACTGACAGAAGCGGCTTAAATTTATGGGAAAAATAATTCCTGCAGCTTGTCCCGAATACGCGCTAACCGCTTTTGGCTGGTCCATACGGTGATGCCTAATTCTTTGGAAGCGTCCTTGTGGCTGGCATGGTTGAGGATCATCATGGAAAAGAGACGAAATTCCTCATCCGACAGGGCTTGACGAATTTTCTCCATGGTATCGGTATACCCCATCTCCTCAAGAACGGAGGAGGGGTTATGTTGAGGATCGGGAAGGTTTTCTAAAAGCTCGTTGGAGGGAACGAACCAGCGGCTTTCTGTGTTTGCCCGCCGTGTGTATTCTTGGAATTTGTGCCTGGCGGTGACCACCAGCCATGCGGTTGGATTTGGATGGGACATAACGGTGCGGATTTTTTCGGACGCGGTATGGAAGGTGTCCTGTGCCAAGTCCTCCGCCAGAACGGAAATCTGCTCCGGGGAAATTCCCTTGATATGGAGCATATTGGCAATGTAACGTATAATCAGGTCAAAATCCTTTTGGTATAGCTTCTTCAGAAATTCCTGTTCCTCCAGCAGCATGGGGATTCTCTCTCCTTTCTCCGCCCGGCGTTATGACATAGAGGGTGGAGAGTCCTCTTGGAACTCCTCAACACAAAAACGGACCACCCGCTCGATCCGGCTGAGAGTTTGTGGAGACTGGTGAGACAGCAGACAGAGTATGTTCTCCCGGGAAGCCTCCGGTCCTTCAGGGGACAAAAGAGCGTCGCAGCTTACGTGAAGGGCCTGGGCGATGGCGTGGAGGGTGGACACCTTCATCATTTTCTGCCCACGCTCGATTCGGGAGATAAAGACAGAGCTGATGTCTACGGCCTCTGCAAGCTGCGCCTGGGTCAGTCCGGCCTGAGAACGGTATTTTGCTACGTTTTGTCCAATTATGGTTGCCAATGCGGGGTCTGTCATGTGGCGGTCACTCCCTAATTTTGGTTAAATTATATTAACCAAACAGGGGTACCACAAAGCACCAATAGTTCTATCTTGCTTAACCAAATGTTGAAAAATGAGGAAAAGAAACAAAAAAACGCTAAAAAATGTCCGTTTTTGTCCGGCAGGAGTCATATAAAAGAGGGAGATTATTCCCCTTGCAGATTTGGACGCCGGGCCACTGCCGCATACATAACGTTGGGGCCTGACAGGGGCTTTTCGTCCATTTCAGACGGAAGGTCCTAAATTTTTATCGCTGACCTGAGGTGCGCCTCATGGTGAAAGCCCAGCCCCATCGGTAAAATGTTCCTATCTTCTGTCGAATTTAGGGAGGTTTTGCAGATGGTCCAGTACAAATTGATCCTTCGGGTGCTGCTTCGGGCGGAGCTTTTGGAGTACCGGAAGAACAACGGCGATACACAGGAAAGGATGGCGGAAAAGCTCCATATTTCCACCCGCTCATACAGCGACCTGGAGCATGGGAAATATGGCGTTTCCACGGTGACGCTGTTATTTTTCCTGGACTTGCTTCCTGACATAAAGAAAACAGAGTTAATCCACACGTTCATACTACAAGTAAAGGAGGCGGATGAAAATGTCCGAATCGCCTGACCCCGGCGGTGGGACAGATCGGATCTATGACATTCTGCGAAAGTTGGGACTTTCGGCAAACTATCTTGGCTTTTACCAAATGGCCTATGCGCTCCGGTTGGCCCAGACCGAGCCGGAACGGCTTCTGCTGGTGACAAAGCATATCTATCCGGATGTGGCAAAGCGCTGCCGTACCTCTTTGGCGGCAGTGGAGCGGAATCTCCGCACGGCGGTAAAGGTCATCTGGAAGGAAGATACTCCCCTGCTTCGAAAAGTGATGGGAGAGGGAAGCTGGGAGAAGCCCAGCACAGCCCGGTTTCTGGCCCTGCTCACGACGTATTTGTCGGAGAAGGAGGCGGCGTGAAGGCTCAGGACAGAAGCTCCGCTGCCACGGTAATGTCCTCCCGGGGGACTTTGCCCCAGTCAAAGGTATTTGCCAGAGCCGGGGCGGAGACCGGTTCTGCCGTTTCCCGCTGGCCCGCCATGCGGGCCAGCAGTCCCAAAAGCTCCTCCGGGGCGTAGCGGCGGCGGAGCGCGCCCATGTCCAGGTCCGCGTCCCGTTTGGCTAATCTCCGTCCATCGGGGGCTAACAAAAGAGGAACATGGTAAAATGCCGGGGCGGTTAATCCCAGGGCCTCGTAGAGCCAGAGCTGACGGGGGGTGGAGGAAAGAAGGTCCCGGCCCCGGACCACCTGGGTCACGCCCATGGCAGCATCGTCCACCACCACGGCGAGCTGGTAGGCCCAGGCTCCGTCACTGCGGCGGATGGGGAAGTCGCCGCATTCGGTGGCTAAGTCCTGGGAATAGGGGCCTTGAAGCCCATCGGTAAAGGAGACCGTTTTATGAGGCACCCGCAGGCGGTAGCTGGGAGTCTTTTCCGTCATACGGGCGGCGACCTCCTCCGGAGTCAGCCCGGCGCAGGGGCAGGAGGGAGACACCTCGTGGATATGGGGGGCCTCGTTGAGCCGTTGGATGCGGGAACAGAAGCAGGGATAGGTAAGGCCCTGCTTTTTCAGCGATTCAAAGGCGGCGGCATAGAGGTGGCTGCGGCTGCTCTGCCAGTAGGAGGCGGTGCCGCCCCCTTCATCCCAGTCCAGACCCAGCCATTCCAAGTCCTCCATAAGCTGCCAGGCGTGGGAGGGCAGGCACCGTACCGGGTCCAGGTCCTCTACCCGGAGAACAAGCGTACCCCCCTCATGGCGAACGGACAGCCAGGCCAGCAGAAAAGAAAACAGGTTGCCCAGATGCATCCGCCCGCTGGGGGAGGGGGCAAAGCGGCCTTTGACGGGCATGGGGGCACCTCCGTAAGTACAATTTCAGGGGTTTAGGCCCTGATGAAAAACAGGGTCTCTCCGTCCGGCTTGCAGGCGTTAGCTAAATATCATGGTGGAGAAATAGTCCTCCGGAGTCTCGGCCCGGCGGATGAGCTTCACGCTGCCGTCCTCCCGGAGCAGCAGCTCCGCCGAGCGCAGCTTGCCATTGTAGTTATAGCCCATGGAAAAGCCGTGGGCGCCTGTGTCGTGGATGATGAGCAGGTCGCCCAGCTCTACCTCGGGCAGCTCCCGGTCAATGGCGAACTTGTCGCTGTTTTCGCACAGGGAGCCCACCACATCGTAAATGTGGTCGCAGGGCTTGTCCTCCTTGCCGGAGACGGTGATGTGGTGGTAGGCCCCATAGATGGCGGGGCGCATGAGATTGGCGGCGCAGGCGTCTACGCCCACATACTCCTTGTAGGTGTGCTTGAAGTGGAGGACCTCGGTAACAAGGCACCCGTTGGGGCCAAGCATATAGCGGCCCAGCTCGGTGTAAATAGCCACGTCCCCCATGCCTGCGGGGACAAGGATGCTCTCAAACTGCCGGCGGACTCCTTCCCCGATGAGGGCAATGTCATTTTCCGGCTGGTCGGGCCGGTAGGGGATGCCTACGCCGCCGGAGAGGTTGATGAAGCACACATCGCAGCCCGTCTCCTTCTCCAAATCGGCGGCAAGCTGAAAGAGAATGCCCGCCAGGGCGGGGTAGTAATCGTTGGAGAGAGTGTTGGAGGCCAGAAAGGCGTGGATGCCGAACCGCTTGGCCCCCATGGCTTTCAGCTTGCGGAAGCCCTCAAAGAGCTGCTCCCGGGTGAAGCCGTATTTGCTGTCTCCCGGGGTGTCCATGACCTGGAAGCCCTCCTTGCTCTCCCCCAGCTGGAACACTCCGCCGGGGTTAAAGCGGCAGGAGATGGTTTCGGGAATCTCCCCCAGAGTGTCCTTCAAAAAGTCGATGTGGGTAAAGTCGTCCAGATTGATGACCGCTCCCAGCTTGTCCGCCAGAACGTACTCATTGGCGGGGGTCTCGTTGGAGGAGAACATGATGTCGTGGCCCTTGAAGCCGCACTTGTCCGAAAGCATCAGCTCGGTGAGGGAGGAGCAGTCCACTCCGCAGCCCTCCTCCTGAAGAACCTTCAGGATGCCGGGGGTGGGGGTGGCCTTGACGGCGAAATACTCCTTGAAGCCCGGATTCCAGGCAAAGGCTGCTTTGAGCCGCCGGGCGGTCTGACGAATCCCCTTTTCATCGTAAAGATGGAAGGGGGTAGGATATTTTTCCGTGATGGCCTGGAGCTGGTCCGGAGTTACAAAAGGCTTTTTCATGGGGAACACCTGATTTCTCTCTCCAAAAATAGGGAAACTTTGGCTAAATTATATCCCAACTGTGGCCTCACTGTCAACTGGCGTACAATGTTCCGCCAGAGTCCGGGGAGTGAACCGGAGGAACAGAGCGGCGGAGACGCAGGCGGCGGTGACGTCGCACAAAGGCTCGGCGCAGAAGGCGGAGGCGGCTGGGAAGAAACAGGGAAGCAGGATTACGGCGGAGACAAAAATGGTCTTCCGCAGCAGGGAGCAAAAGAGGGCCAGCCGGGTTTGTCCCATAGCGGTGGAGCCGTCTACCGCCGTCCATTGAACGGGGAGAAACAGCAGTCCGGCGGTATACACTTTAATCAGGGTGACGCTTCTTGCCATGAGATATTCATTTTGGGTAAAAAGCCGGACAAAAAACGGGGAGCAGAGGTGGGTAAGGGCCAACATGACGGCGGCAAAGGAAAAGCACATGGCGAATACGCCCGTCAGAGCCTTTTTTACCCGCGGAGCGTTTCCTGCTCCCAGGTTGTAGCTGATGACCCCCTGGCAGCCCAGGGTTATGCCGCTCATGGGCATAGCCACAAGAAGCATATAGCTCTGGACAATGGAGCAGCAGGTGAGCAGGGCGTCTCCCTCTCCCGGTCCGCCCCGGTGCTGGAGGGTGGTATTGAGAACGATGAGGATCACGCTGTCCAGAGCGTAGGTGAGGAAGGGGGCCATGCCAAAGGTAACGACCTTGCGGCAGATGGAGAAATCAAACCGCCCCCACCGCAGAGGGCAGGGCATGGAGGGACGGGTGAGGGCTATAAGGGCAAAGGCGCAGGAGGCCGCCTGGGAAAGAAGGGTGGCCCAGGCCGCTCCTGCCACCCCCATGTCCAGCACAAAGATAAAGAGGGGGTCCAGGCAGATATTGAGGACGGCACCCAGCACCACCGTACCCATACCCAGCCCGGAACGGCCCTGGCAGATCAGAAAATTATTGAGCCCCGTCGCCATAAGGGCGAAGGCAGTGCCGGCAATGTAGATGGTCATGTAGGTAAGGGCGTAGGGAAAGGTCCCGGCGCTGGCCCCGAACCACCAGAGAAGGTTTTTCCGCAGCAGAAAAAAGAGCAGGCTCAGTCCCGCCGCCATGCCCAGCAGCATCCGCAGGCAGTTGGACAAGATGGCGGAGGCACCCTCCTTATTTCCCGCGCCCATCTTCATGGAAAAGAGGGGGCCGCCCCCCAGGCAGGCGAGGTAGGAAAAGGAGGACAACAGGGTGACGATAGGGCCGCAGACACCCACCCCCGCCAGGGCAAGGTCTCCCACCTGGGGGATGTGGCCGATGAACATCCGGTCCACAATGCTGTACAGGACGTTGATAAATTGGGCCAGCATGGTGGGGATTGCCAGCCGGAGGACCAGAGCGCCTACCGAATCCCGGCCCAGGTCGCTTTTTTTACGCAAGAGGGTCGCCACCTTTGGAAAAATGTTCAGGCTCTGCCGATTATACTCGCTTTTTGGGGGAGAGTAAAGAGAAAAAGAAAAATTGGGAAAAGCAAAAATTTCCTCTTGACAGGAAAGGGAACCTTTGGTAAAATACTGCCCAATGAGGAAGGGAGGGATCGGTCATGACCAAGCTGACGCGCCGCCGTTACCGCTTTGGGTACGGGCCTTTTCTTTCCTTTTTTAATGGGCAATTTATTTGAAAGACAATCACTTTTGTGATTGTCTCTTTTTTTGCCCATTGCCAAGGCTCCATGTAAGGATCAGAAGAAAAGAAGGGAGAAAAGAAGTATGAATCAAGACGTGATCCGGGACGCGCGAGAGTTGGGCGTACCCAAAATGCTGCTACTGGGACTCCAGCATATGTTTGCTATGTTCGGGGCCACCATTCTGGTGCCCATCCTGGTGCAGAGCTATGGCCTGCCCCTGAATATCCAGACCACCCTGTTCTTTGCCGGGATCGGCACCCTGTTTTTCCACGTTTGCTCCAAGTTTAAGGTGCCCGCCTTCCTGGGCTCCTCCTTTGCCTTCCTGGGCGGCTTTGCCACCATCGCCGGCATGAGCGACGGCGCCTACGCCAATATGGCGGCAGGTGAAAAGCTCCAGTACGCCTGCGGCGGCATCGTGGTGGCCGGCCTTCTCTACCTGGTGCTGGCCCTCATCGTGAAGGCGGTGGGCGTACACAAGGTCATGCGGTTCCTGCCTCCGGTGGTCACCGGGCCCATCATCATCTGCATCGGCCTGAACCTGGCCCCCTCCGCCGTGAGCAACGCCTCCTCCTGCTGGTGGCTGGCTCTGGTGGCCATGGCCATCATCATCGTGTGCAACATTTGGGGCAAGGGCATGATTAAGATCATCCCCATCCTCCTGGGCGTGGTGGGAGCTTACCTGGTGGCCATTGTCACCAAGCAGGTGGACTTCTCCGGCGTGAAGGAGGCCGCCTGGATCGGTTTCCAGCCCTTTATTACCAACTTTGGCGGCAGCGTAGCCAAGTTTGACGTCTCCGCCATCCTGGTCATGGCCCCCATCGCCATCGCCTCCATGATGGAGCACATCGGCGATATGTCCGCCATCTCCGCCACTGTGGGAGAGAACTTCCTGGAGGAGCCGGGCCTTCACCGGACCCTCATCGGCGACGGCATCGCCACCTCCCTGGCCGGCCTTTTCGGCGGCCCCGCCAACACGACTTACGGCGAGAATACCGGCGTGCTGGTGCTCAGCCGGGTCCATGACCCCCGGGTCATCCGGTTGGCCGCCGTCTACGCCCTGATCCTCTCCTTCAGCCCCAAGTTTGCCGCCCTCATCGGGGCTCTGCCCTCCGCTATCATCGGCGGCGTCAGCTTCATCCTCTACGGCATGATCTCCGCCATCGGCGTACGGAATGTGGTGGAGAACCAGGTGGACTTCACCAACTCCCGGAACCTCATTATCGCCGCAGTGATCCTGGTCTGCGGCCTGGGCTTCTCCGGCGGCCTGTCCTTCACTGTGGGCGGCGCCACCATCACTTTGACGGGTCTGGCCATTGCCGCCATTGCGGGCATTGCCCTCAACGCCATCCTGCCCGGCAACGACTACGAGTTTGGCAAGGACGACGGCCACAACTCCGGTAACCTGGGCAAGTATTAAGACGGAACAGAAACAGACCCCTTGGCCTGGGCCGCAGGGCGGCCCAGGCCTTTCTTTTTTACAATATTAGCACTCTATATAAAGGAGTGCCAACGTTTACAATTTGGACATAATATGTGGTATATTTGTTCACAGCCCTTGATTATACTAATACTTGAAAGCCGGGGAAACCGGAAAGCATAGAAAGGTTGAGTCCGATGCAGCACATGAAATTTAGCAAGTAAAATATGAGAGTGCTAAAAATAAAATGAAAAAGGAGTTTTCTATTATGTTTGGTATGCTTCCCTTTGAGCGCAGCGACAATAATCTGTTCGATACCTTTGATTCCTTTGCCCGTGATTTCTTCCGTAAGTCCAACACCGACCTGCCCGCTTTCCGCACCGATATTAAAGACACCGGCGACAGCTACGTGCTGGAGGCTGAGCTGCCCGGCTTTAAGAAGGAGGACATCACTCTGGATTTGAAGGACGGCATCCTCACCATCACCGCCCAACACAGCGATGAGAGCGAGGAGAAGGCCGCCGACGGAACCTATATCCGCCGGGAGCGCCGCTATGGCTCCTTCCAGCGCAGCTTTGATGTGACGGGCATTGAGGAAAAGAGCATCACTGCCGCCTATGAAAACGGCGTGCTGGCCCTGACTCTCCCCAAGGCCAAGCCTGTGGAGCCGGAGACCCATCGAATCGAGATCCGCTGAGATTGATAAAAAAGCCGGACGGCCTGGGCCGTACTCCATATAGAAGTATTCAGGCCGGGTAGGCGGTCCATGGTAGCATAAAACAGAGCGGGCGTCCTTCAGGACGCCCGCTCTGTTTTATGCTGCGGCTTTGGTGTTGACCCCGCCTGTCGGCTACCGAGCTTCTGAGGCCGCTCCACCGCTAATTTTGAGCGACAAGGTTTAATTGTTGATTGCGTTCTAATACAGCCCTTGCTATAATTGCATTGTTATACAAGGAAGCTGAAAGGGTATATTGATATGGCGGACAAGACAACGCTTGACAAGATTTACAGCTACCTGATGGAAGGGGAGGAGGTCTTTGGCTTCATAGAGCACATGGCGGTCAAGGACCCGGCACGGCGAATCGAGTACATCGGAGCCAACAAGGACTATGCCCCGGTGAGTATGAACATGGCTACCCACGAGATGAATTATGGCTCATGGGGCAGCTTCCCCGTCCTGAAGGCTAACAGGCCTTGGATGGTGAGGTATGACGGCGTCCCGGACTATGAGCTGTGTGAGACGGACTACACGAAGCGGGCGGATGGAGAGACAGCTTCAGACGTTGCCGATCTAAGTTATGCAGGCGGGGCCTATTCATGGCTCATGAAGATTTACAAGGAGGAGTATGTGGTAGGCACTGACCGTGTTGTTCACTTCTCCCTAAGGAAAATCAATGACAGCTTCCTTCCTGTGGGCTTTGTGGACGCTTCCGGGAACACGCTTGAGGGCGTGTGGCTGCCTATGTTCTATGGCTATCATGACATGGACGGGAAGATGCGAAGCATCTCCGGGACGCAGCCGACGGTGGGGGTGAATTTGGCGGAACAGAGGATGGCTTTTACCAATGCGGGAATCCGTCACGCCTTCCTTGGCGGTTCCATCGTGAACACTGTCACGGACCTGCTCTACCTGTTCGCAAAGACCACCAATTTACAGGCGGCCTATGGCGCTGGGAACTCTTTGGGATTTCACTCCAAGGCAAAGCATTACGGGGTGCTTGCAAACGCCGTTGTCGGCGGTGGCCGGTTTTACAGCTCGTCTGACGGCAAAAGCCTGAACAAAATACTTCACTCCATTGTGTTGGGGAGCTATCAGTTGTGGCAGAGGGACCCCTATGTGATATTGGACGCCGGAAAACTCTATGTATCCCCAAATAACAGTCTTACACGGGCGTATGAGGATACGGGGATCGTATTCAAGCGGCCGGGCGGGCATTATCCGCACTTGGCGAGGGTGGTCAAGGATTTCGGCAAGGTCATGGTGGAACCGTATGGTGGGAGCCCGGTTACAGGCTATTGTGATAGTATTTACCTGCACACCTGCGGGTTTAAGATCGGCTTGCGGTTCGGGGCTTGCTCCCAAGGGCCGGCTTGCGGGCTGTCCACCCTCAACTTCAGTGGGAACGCTTTCGACGCGCTCTGGAACATCGGGGCCTCCGACCTTTTGGAACCGCCTGTGGGAGTATCTATATAGGAAAGGAAGAAAAGCAGATGGATAAGAAGGTAGCATTCACACAGAAATGGATAGAGGATACGGTAAAGCGGTTTCTGCAAAAGGACGAGATTCTGGAAAGCGATATGGCAAAGAT
>CANDEE010000027.1 GCA_947383685.1 uncultured Pseudoflavonifractor sp. | reverse complement strand
GTGATGAAATACCAACACGCCATGATTAATGCCCTCAAGCGTTCCAATCGCTTCCGTGCTCCCGGCGATTTTAATGAGCTTCACAACTATATTAAGGGTTATTTGGGGGATGGCAACAAGATGGGTGAGGGCTGGCTTCTCACCGCTGAAATGCTTGAACTGATTCACTCAGGAGTGCCTAACATTGTCTGTACCCAGCCCTTTGGTTGCCTACCAAACCACATTGTTGGCAAAGGAATGATTCGAAAAATTAAAGACGATTATCCCTGGTCCAATGTGGTCGCCATTGACTATGACCCTGGAGCTACTAAAATCAACCAGGAAAACCGTATTAAGCTGATGCTAGCCAATGCCCGTGCTCTTGCTAAGGCGCAAAAGGAAAAGGAGGCGGCAAAAGATGGCCAGTCCGTCCCTGTTTCCTGACGGTCTCCGTTTTGTAGACGCTGAAAAGGATGAACACTTTGCCGCCATGTCCCTGATTCATGCCTTGGGCTGGCGGGACACCTATAAAGGCTATGTCCCAGATGCGTATATGGCGGCGGAAATCACCGACGACCGCTGGGTTCCGGTATTCCGGAAAAATTATGAATCAGATATATGTCATGGACTTCTCCTTTACAGCGGAGATGTCCCTGTAGCCTGTATCAATTATTGCCGCGCACGAAAAAGCAACTATAATACTGGGGATATATGCGTCTTTGATAACGGCGGCTATGAGGATTGGGGTGAGATAGCCTCCTTTTATACCCATCCCATGGAGCGGGGAAAGGGCTACGGCGGGATTCTCTTTGAGGAAGCTCTGCGGCGGCTGAAAGGTATGGGATTCAAAAACGCCTTTGTATTTGTTCTCCGCGAAAATGAGAAGGCCCGGAAATTCTATAGCTCCCACGGTTTTTCATGGGACGGAACCCATACCGATATTCCCTTCCCTCCCGATACTGTCTGTGTTGATCTTCGGTACGTGAAAAAACTATAATAAAAACACCCCAAGGCAAAAGCCTTGGGGTGTTTTTTGGTTTTCTCTGGCTTACAGGTCAGCCTTACCGCTATCCTTGCCGTTGACCACATAATAGGCCGCGCCGTCCTCAGGCTTCACGTAAATCTCCAGGGTCTTGACGGTTTTAGCTCCAGCGGCGGCCTTCACGGCCTCCAAAATGGTATCCATATCCATCTGCTTGCCCTGGTACTCCACGTACACCTTTACCGTGGAAGCTGTTTTGGAGGTAGCCTTAGCCGTAGTCTTTGCAGCAGCCTTGGTCTTTGTCGTCTTAGGAGCAGCCTTTGTTGCGACCTTCTTGGTCTCCTTCACAGCCTTCTTCTCCTCAGCCTTGACAGGCTCAGCAGCCACAGGGGCCTTGACAGTCTCGGTCTTGGCAGCAGTCTCCGCTTTCTTTGTCGTCTTAGTCATAATACAGGACTCCTTTATATACAGTCTTTGAACTGCTTGATGTTTAGGCTTTGCTATTTTTATTTTACCAAGAATCTTTGGGAAATGAAAGTAGGAAAATGACTGTTTTCCAGAAAATTTCAAAGTGTTTTCCGCCATTTTCAACAGTTTAGAGCCACATATGCGACTATTCTTCCCTATCCGGAGCAAAATAAGCGGGAAAGGAGGAAACATTTATGTCACATTTTGACCCCTTGTCCCAGCTTCCTGAGGGCTTTGCCATGAATCTCGCCCAAAACCCGGCAGCACTGGATGCCTTTGGTCGGCTACCCGGTCAGGAAAAGGCCCACTATACGGAACGGGCCCATCACGTCAGCAGCAAGGCGGAGATGCAGGCTCTGATTTCTGAACTGGGTAATGATAGCCACACCCTTTGATAGAAAAGAGCGTAAACTAAAGCAAGAGAGGTGATGGGGATGGGATGCCACCGCAAATCTACAAATAACCAGAATATCCTGTTATTGGCCACCCTGGCTTCCATCCATATTGCCCAAGGGCTGACCAGCGATCAAATTGAAACCTTGGCAGCCTTTTTTGAGGTGCTGGGCGATAATCTGGCCCTGCTCATCGCTCCCCCCTGCTGTATCAGTCCTATCTCAAAGAAAGAGGATACAGAGAGCTAACTCTCCGTATCCTCTTTCTTTTGCTTTCTTTCCGCCTGCCAGAAACTTCCCAACGCAAAAAGTAACGGTGGCAACGCTCCAGCAATCAGTCCGCAAACGCCCAAAGCTACCAAGCCGCTGTTTCCCAGCAACAAAGACCATCCACATAATGTCACTACAAACAGGCTGGAGGGAGCCGCAAGTAAAAATGACAGGGCCAAAACTAACATAAAGAGGTCTCCCCATTCTCCTACGATACAAACCAGCACAAATACCACCCAAAGCCAGGCTGCCAGTGTTGGGAGGGCAATTGCCAGCCATCGTTCCCGCAATGTCCGCGGCGGCGTCCATTCTGACACCCATGCGGCCAGCATCCCCATAGGAAAATACAACGCAATCAGCACCACTGGAAGTAGCCACAGCGTTACCGCCAAAAATGGAGCCTCTACTACTTTCATATAGACACAGAAAGCAGGAATTAGGCTTAGCAGACTATATGCAAGGTGGCATACCGCAAAACCATTGAAGCGTTGGGATACTGTGGTTGGCTTTTTTGACGGAACCGCGTTTTTCTCATCCATCCCGCTCCCCCTCCAACACAAACTCCAAAATATTTCAACCTGACGGAAAAGAGAGCGGAGGCAATTCTGCCTCCGCTTCTTTATAAGTAACGCAAGAGCTTTTACTTGCTCAGATACTCATCAATGGCCTTAGCGGCTACTTTCCCAGCTCCCATAGCCGAAATGACGGTGGCGGCGCCGGTAACCGCATCACCGCCGGCATACACGCCGGCCTTGGTTGTGGCCCCGGTTTGCTCCTCCACGATGATACCACCATGACGATTGACCTCCAAACCCTCGGTGGTGGACTTAATGAGGGGATTGGGAGAAGTACCGATGGACATGATCACCGTATCTACATCCAAAACAAACTCGCTACCGGGAATGGGGATCGGACGGCGGCGGCCCTTTTCATCAGGCTCACCCAGCTCCATCTTAATGCACTTCATACCGGTAACAAAACCGTTCTTGGGGTCCCGGCGGTCATCGGGATTATGATAGCCCAAAATCTCCACCGGATTATTGAGGAGCTTAAAGTCAATTCCTTCCTCCATGGCGTGCTCCACTTCCTCTTTCCGGGCGGGAAGCTCCTCCAAAGAGCGGCGATAGACAATATACACCTTCTCCGCACCCAGACGGAGAGCAGTGCGGGCAGCATCCATAGCCACATTACCGCCGCCTACCACAGCAACCTTGCCACCCTTCATAATGGGTGTCACAGGGTTATCCTTGTATGCCTTCATCAGATTGGACCGGGTCAGGAACTCGTTGGCAGAATAGACGCCCTTCAGAGACTCGCCGGGGATACCCATAAAGTTGGGAAGTCCTGCGCCGGAACCAACGAACACAGCCTCAAACCCCATGTCAAACAACTCATCAATGGTCAGCGTCTTGCCGATGACCATATTGGCCTCCATATCCACACCCATAGCCACCAAATTGTCTACTTCCTTTTGGACAATGGCCTTGGGCAGACGAAATTCAGGAATACCATAGACCAGCACTCCGCCGGCGGTATGTAGGGCCTCGAAAACTGTGACCTGATATCCCTTTTTTGCCAGGTCTCCAGCGCATGTAAGACCACTGGGGCCGGAGCCTACCACAGCCACCTTGTGACCGTTGGAAGGCACCTTATCAGGAAGTTTGTCAGCATGGGCATTATGCCAGTCAGCCACAAAACGCTCCAGACGGCCGATTCCCACCGGCTCTCCCTTGATCCCCCGGACACACTTGCTCTCACACTGGGTTTCCTGTGGGCACACCCGGCCGCAGACAGCGGGAAGCGTAGAGGAGAGCTGGATGATCTGATAGGCCCCTTCAAAGTCCCCTTCTTTTATCTTCGCAATAAATTCGGGAATATGGACGTTTACGGGACATCCGCTCACACAGGGCATATTTTTGCAGTTCAAGCACCGAAGCGCCTCCTGGATAGCGGTCTCCTCCGAATAACCCAAAGCCACCTCGCTGAAATTGTGGGCCCGGACCTGAGGCTCCTGAGTGGGCATGGGATTTTTCTTGGGATCCATATTAGGCATAGGATTAGGCATGCTGCTCAGCCTCCTTCTTGAACAGATTGCAGGTTTCCTCATGGGCATGACGCTCAAATCCGTAATACATGGTGCCCCGGGACATGGCCTCGTCAAAGTCTATCTCATAGCCGTTGAAGTCAGGACCGTCCACACAGGCAAACTTGGTCACTTCCTTGCCGTCTTGGTGGAGGGTCAACCGGCAGCCTCCACACATACCAGTGCCGTCGATCATAATGGGGTTCATGGAAGCCACGCAGGGAATTCCGGTAGGCCGGGTAGCTTCCACCACGAACTTCATCATAATAAGAGGCCCGATGGTAATGACCTGATCAAAGGTCTCCCCCGCAGCAAACATCTCATTGAGGGGCACGCACACATTGCCTTCCCGTCCATAAGAACCATCGTCTGTCATAACATACAGCTTATCTGAAGCGGCCTTGAACTCGTCCTCCAGAATCAGCAGGTCCTTAGAGCGGAAGCCGATGACCGAGGTCACCTCGCACCCCTGTTCATGGAGCTTCTGGGCAACAGGAAGGGCAATGGCGCAGCCTACGCCGCCGCCCACCACGCAGACTTTCTTCAGGCCCTCGGTGTGGGTAGCCATCCCCAGAGGACCCACAAAGTCGTGGATGTACTCCCCTACCTTCAGGTGATTGAGCTTTTCGGTAGTAGCGCCCACCACCTGAAAGATGATGGTAACTGTCCCTTTGGCCCGGTCATAGCCTGCCACGGTCAGGGGGATGCGCTCCCCCTCCTCATCCACCCGGAGGATAATAAACTGCCCAGCCTGGGCCTTAGCTGCCACAAAGGGGGCTTCCACCTCCAGCAGGGTAACGGTGGGGTTCAGTTCTTTTCTTCGCACGATTTTGACCATGAATACCACTTCTTTCATTTCACATTTGATTCATTTCGTCTCTGTGGCACATCGTTAAAATAATATCATTTTCGGCTTATCCTGTCAAGTTCTCCACAGGATGTTCCATAAAGAGGAAGGGCGGCTGTTTCGCAGGAGCCGCCCTTACATTTTCCAATATAGTATAACGGAAAATTGATTCCCTGTCAACTCTGCCCCTACGCGTCCCTCCATCTGTTCCGCCAACGCTTTTACGATAGCAAGACCCAGTCCGGTATTTCGCCCGGAGCGGGTCTTGTCGGACGTATAGAAGCGGTCAAATATGTGGGGCAGATCCAATTTTGACAGCTCTGCCCTTCCATTTGCAAACCTAGTTACCACCCGCTTTTCCTCCACAGCCGCAGAAACGGTCAGTGTGCCTGAGCCGTGCTCCAAAGCGTTACGGATTAGATTAGAATATATTCTCGTCATGGCAGCTTTATCCCCCCATACCGGGGGCAAGTCATCAGGCAAATCCACAATTACAGAAAAATGGCTCTCTAGTTCATCATAGAATGCTGCCAGCAGGGCGCCGATAACCTCCCGAAGGTCCACCCGCTCTTTTACAATGGGGTATTCCCCCGCTTCCAAACGGGACAGGTCGTAAAAGCTGGTAATAAGACTTTGAAGCACCCTGGCCCGGCCTTTGATAATTCCCAGATACTCCGCTCTCTGTTCCTCACTGACCTCCGGGTTTTCCATAAGCTGAAGGTACCCCAAAATCGAGGTCAAGGGCGTACGGAGATCGTGGGACACATTAGCAATCTGGCGGCGAATCGCCTGTTCCCGGTAACGGAAATCAGCACGCTCATCCTCGCTGTCCCTTAAAAGGCCGTTTACTTCAGACAAAAGTTCTTCTGAGGCCTGGTGAGGGGCCGACAGGTGAAGCGGCGCTGCGCTCTTTTCCTGTCTGCGCAGCCTGAGTTGTTTAACCCCATTTTTCAAGTTGCGGTCCAGGGCATATAGACGCAAGGCAAGAAGCAGGCATAGAGCCGCCAGTAGCACCGCCAGATACTTCAATGCTCCCCTCCTCCTTTTTCTTAATTGATTTCTTTCCGGGAAAAGGCAGCCAGGGCCAAAAGTGAGGTCGCCAGAACCCAGCCCAGCCCTACCATCCAGCTATATCCCATATCAGATAAAACACTACATCCCTGATTTAGTGACATAACGGCAACCCGAAAGGGGGCGGCAAAAAACCAGCGCGTAAAAAAGTTCAACACAAAAGACGCTGTTGGTTCGTCTACCCCCACCAAGGCAATGGGCACTCCAAAAAACAGGAGCAGATAATCCAACGCGATAGCCCCCGCACTGCTTTTCACAATCACTTGAAGACAGAACGCCAGAGACAGGCTGGCCAACCACAGGGGCAGGACCAGGAGAGTGGCCTGAATGCTCATATCCAAATAAATGGCGGTGTTCTCCTCCCCCAATCCTCCCGACAGGACGCTCATCAGAAGATAAAAACACAGGATAACGGTTGCCGAAACGATTCCTACCAACGCCCCAAAGGCCAGTTTTCCCAAATAGATACGGCTTCTGGAAATCCCAAAAACTATCTCATTTTTCATGGTTCCCCTACCATACTGGTCATCAAAAGCACGGGCCGCAAAAACTGGAGCCAGAAAAAAGCCCACGGGCAGAAACGCAATATAGGCCGCAGTATAAACTCTAAAGGAGGGTTCCGGATACCAAAAAGCCGGAAGAAACATCATGGCAATCAAAGCCAGCAGCAGACCCAGAGCCAAAAAGATACCCTTGGTGTGACGAAGCTTATACCATTCAGCGGAAATGTAGTTGAGCATTTAGCTGATCTCCTTCTTCCGAAACCCTATAATACCCATAACCGTGGAAAGTACCAGCCAGGACATCCCCAACGCCCAGGAATAGCCCATCAGAGCCTTGGGCCCATATTGGTTCAAAAAGTTGAAGGGGGTACTGAGGGAGATGATACGCACCAGCTTTGCCGCCGGCTCCAAGGTGGGAATAAACACCTCCATCAGCTCCAGAAAGCCACTGCCCAAAATGGCAATGAGCATCACATAGACGATGGACGCGGCTGTAGAACCCTTGAGCATGAATTGCAGCATTGTAAAGAAGCCCAGGCCGCCCAGCCAGAGAGGGATAGACATGAGCAGGCTCAGTCCAAATGTTTGTAGGCTTCCAATAAATTCCTCCCCAGTGGGAAACATAAGGAAAGCCAGAAGAATATAACCCACCACCATCAAAACACTCAGCACCACCGCCGTCAGTACCGCAGCAATCAGCTTCCCTAGATAAATCCGCAGCCGGGACAGTCCAAAGGAAACCTCATTCTTCAAAGTGTTGTACTTATACTGCTCAGAAAAGACAATGTCGGCCACCAGCATAAGCAGATAGAGTCCTACGGACAACATCATGGACAGAATACTCAACATATCGGCCACGGACACCCGCTGGACGATAAAGGCCTCCCCGTCGGAGGAGGAGCCGAAGCCCTCCACTCGCAGAAGGAACATTATAAAAGCCACCAGACCCAGTATGACAGCCGGAAAAACATAGACATATTTCCGATGGACAGCCTTATAGAACTCGGCATTCAGATAGTTAGCCATGATGGACACCTCCTATCAGATTCAGGAAATAGTCCTCTAGGTTGGCCCCCCGGTGTTCCATACCCGCCAGAGAGATTCCCTGCTCCACCATAAGCCGGGTCACTTTTTCCGGAGCCTCCAGGCCCTCATAGAGCCGGATTGCCCCACCAGGCAGTACCTCAAAATCCCGGTAGCCGAGCTGCCGCTCTAAAAGGGCGGCGGCCCGGGGCGCGTCGTTTACCTTCAGTTCCAAACAGTCCCGACACTTCTCCGCCAACTCCCCGGCAGAGAGCTGCTCCAGCATCCGTCCCTGGTCGATAAAGCCGTAGCAGGTAGCTAAATTTTGAAGCTCGGAAAGGATATGGCTGGAAATAAGAATGGTAATTTGATACTGCCGATTCAACTCCAACAGCAAGTTGCGGAAATCCACAATACCTTCCGGGTCCAGACCATTAATAGGCTCATCCAACAGCAGAAGGTCTGGCCGGTTCATAAGGGCCAGCGCCAGACCAAGCCGCTGCTTCATTCCTAGGGAAAAGGCTTTGAACTTCTTTTTGCCTGCATCTTCAAGTCCTACCTGCCGAAGGGCGTCATCCACCACATGAGCCCCCGCCACGCCACGCTGGCGGCGGTAATATTCCAGGTTCTCCCTGGCCGTAAGGTAGGGATAAAAACTGGGTATCTCCACCATAGCCCCTGTGCGGGAACGGGCCTTTTGAAGATTCTTCTCCCCGGTGGCGCCAAAAAGCTCGATCTCCCCGGAGGTTGGAACTGTCTGAGCCACCACCATACGGATGATGGTAGTCTTGCCCGCACCGTTACGGCCTACCAGGCCGTATATTTCTCCTTTAGGGATAACAATGTCGGCGTGATCTACCGCCAGATGATTTCCGTAGCGTTTCGTCAAGCCACGGGTTGCCAGCACGTTTTCTGCCATTACACATGACCTCTCTTTCCTGAGTGTGATCCCAGTATAACGAAAAGTCAACAAGAGAGCTTGAAGGGGAGGTAAAGAAATCTTAAAGTTTGGTATCCTGGCATTTTTCCGTAAAACGAGGGAGGGCCGTCCGAAGGAGGATAAACAGTCCGTAGCCCGTCACCGCTCCTACCGTATTCAAAATCAGGTCGTTGGCATCTAAGCTGCGGCCGACAAAGAGCTGGATAGTCTCGATGCATAGGCTGAGAGCAAATCCCAGCGCCAGGACTTTCCAGCCGTTGACTTTTTTCCACAGCAGCGGAGCACAAAGTCCAAAAGGAATATAGAGCACCAAATTTGCCAGTTTTTCCGGTCCAAAATTCTTCCAAAAATCCGGTACCAAGTTGTGTTCAAAAGTAAAAAGATGAAATGTAATCCCGCTGGACTGGTGATGCCGAAGAACATACCAAATATGAGACCACAGGTGATTGGGAACTGCGGTCAAGGCCAGCAGTCCCGCCATATAGCAGGCAAAAAGAACTGTGACGAGCCCCCGGCAGGAGGTTAACCGTTTCCCTATCCGCCAGCGAATCAAAACGCAGATGACACCCGCCAACACCGCAACAGGAAGCAGCTCCAGCACTACTCCCATGTAATATTCCATGGAAATTAACAGCCGACTCATCCCTCTGCCTCCGCCATCTTAAACCCAATGCCCCAGACAGTCTTGATATACTCGCTCCCTCCCAGCTTGGCCCGGAGGTTAGACACATGGACGTTCACCGTATTGTCATCCCCCATGTACTCCTCCCCCCAGACCTGCTGGTAGATTTGCTCCCGGGTAAATACCTTCTTTGGATGGCTCATGAGAAGGGCCAAAATCTCAAATTCCCGCACCGTTAAGGAAATCTCCCTGCCGCCAGCAGTCACCCTAACACTCTCCCGATCCAGGGTCAGGCCACCCCAGGTCAGAACTCCTTCTTCCCCGCTGCCGGAGAATTTCTTATAGCGGCGAAGCTGTGCCTCGATTCGGGCCAGCACCTCGGCATTGTCAAAGGGTTTTGGAATAAAATCGTCGGCCCCCAGCTTGAGGACATTCACCCGATCCTCCAGCCCCGCTTTGGCAGAAAGGACGATGATAGGCATAGTCTTGCCCCTTCTCAGCTTAGCAATAAACTCCTCTCCTGTCAGGCCAGGAAGCATCAGGTCCAACAAAATAAGGTCGTAGGTATACTGTTCCACCAGCAGAGCCGCCTCGCTTCCTGAAAAAGCGGGGCGGCAGTCATATCCCGCGTCAGAAACAATGCGGCACAACAGCTTATTAATATCGGGATCGTCCTCTACTACCAAAATGTGAAAGGCTTCCATGGTATCTCTCCCCTTCCAGTAAAATTTTCATAGCCCCATTATAGCGCAGCAAAAGCCATCAAATCCTTAATTTTTTGTGATTTTTCTCTCTACTTGACCCGAAGACGCTTCACCAACGCTTCGTCAGGCTGCGCCATCAGCGTGCGGTAGGTGGTATAAACAACCATTCCTGGCCTTGCCCCGGCAGGCTTCTTCACAAATTTTACGGGGGTATAGTCCACAGGCAGCTTCCCGGCCTCCCGGCCTTGGGAAAACCAAGCCGCCAGCGCCGCCGCCTGGGCCACGCTCTCCTCGTCCGGTTCCCGGCCCTCCGTCCAGAGAATCACATGGGAGCCATGAACCTTCTGTGTATGAAACCACCAATCGCCTTTGGCCGCCAGTTTTGTTGTAAGCATATCATTCTGGCTGTTATTCTTGCCAACCGACACCCGGAAACCTTTGTCGGTGCGGAACTCTATCGGTTTTCCAGAGACCCGCTTTTCCCGTTTGGTGGACTTGCCCCGCTGTTTCAGATAGCCTGTATCTGCAAGCTCTTGGCGAATTTCCTGTATATCCCGTTCTCCCTCCGCCAGAGAAAGGGTCTCCAGCACACTGTCCAGGTAGGAAAGCTCAGCCTCACCCTTTTCTATCTGTATAGTTAAAGCGCTTTCCGCATTTTTCGCCTTGTTATAGTCTTTATAGTATTTTGCTGCATTCTGCTGCGGGGTAAGCAGAGGGTCCAAAACAATTTCCACTTCCCCTCCCTCCGGGTCATAGTAATTGGGGAGGCGGATGGTAGAGCGGCCCTTCTCCAACGCATGAAGGTTGCTGGTAAGAATATCCCCTAATTGCCGCAGCCGGTCCCTGTTATGTGTGGCTTCCAGTTCCCGGCGCTGGTTTTCCAGCTTTCGGGCTGTGCGGTCCCGGGCATTTTTCACCGTCCGTAGCAGGTCCTCTCCCCGCTGCTTTGTCCGTTCCTGCTGCTCTCGGGCCTCATAGAAATCATCCAGCAGCTCTCCAAAAGTAGCATACTCCCTCAATTCCACTGAGGGACCATACTGAAGAATGGGCAGAAAGGAAATATCCTTTGCCTTTCCATCCTGAAGGAGCATAATCGGTGTACTGTGCTTTTCCTTTACAGCGTTCCAGAGCTGCCTCACCGCAGGAGCCAGGTCCCCACTTTCTCCCCGAAAACACAGTTCTCTCTCTATGAGAGGCGGAACGCCAAAACGGGGTTCCGGCAGGCGGTAGAAAAGGCCGGGAAGCATCTGGCGGCTCCCGGTGGTGATATCCCCCTCCACCCGGCGGATACAGTCAGTGATACGGTCTTCCCCGTCCAAGAGCAGAAGGTTGGTATGGCGGCCCATGGCCTCCAAGACCAGGGAGCGGGATACTTTATCCCCCAATTCATCAGTCGCCTCCAGGCGAATGATCACAACCCGCTCCATGTACGGCTGTTCCAATTCCAGAATACGTGCTCCTGTAAGGTGCTTCCGCAGGAGCATACAGAACATGGGCGGCTTATCTGGGTTTTCCCTTTCTAGGGAAGTCAAATGAAGCCTGGGATGACTGGGATTTGCAGATAGAAGCACCCGCACATTCCCAGAGCTTCCCCGCACCGCCAGCACCACATCCTGAGGACCGGGTTGGTAGATTTTATCAATACGTCCTCCCTGAATGGAGGTACGCAGCTCCTCCACCACGGCGGCCAAGCAAATTGAATCTAACGCCATCGACCTACTCCTCCATCATCAGGGCAAAAAGTTCGTTGAGCCGGTCGTTTCGCCCTTGCAGGTATAACCAGCCAAACAGCGCTTCCAGAGCCGTGGCGGCCTGGTACTCCTCCCGGCTGGCATTCTGGGGAATGGAATGGGGGCTTGCGTTGCGGCCCCTTCGGAATATGTCCTGCTCCTCCTGGGTCAGAATGGAAAAAATATTCTCCACCCTCTGGGCTTGGGCCGGAGCGGCCACATAATGGACGGCGGCCCGGTGTAGTCCCTTGGCAGTGGCTTTACCATGGAGGCACAGCCAGGAACGAACCATCAGCTCATACACCGCATCCCCCAAATGGGCAAGTCCCAGGTTACTGATTGTATCAATGGTTCCCTGTTCGGCATTCAGATGAAAATAGTCTGTCATGGTTTTCGCCCCTTATGTTCAGTAGTAAGTATCAGTATACCGCAATGGATAACAAAGGGCAACACCCGCCGTTTTGATGACGGCGGGTGTTTGTTTCATTTCTCCTCCAACGGGTCAATAACGGTGCGGATAATGCGGCGGGTAAAGATAATACACATGGCTACCGAGGCCAGCTCCGCAATGGGAAAAGCCAGCCACACCAGCTCCAGCCGCCCGCTAAGAGACAGCAGATAAGCCGCAGGCAACAGTACCAGGAGCTGACGGACAATGGAGACCATCATACTCAGCACCCCGTGACCCAAAGCCTGGAACACCGAGCCGGAAACAATGCCAAACCCAGCAAAAATGAAACAGGTGCAGATGATCCGCAGGGCAGGTATGCCAATCTCCAGCATCTCGTCAGACGCCTCAAACAATCCCAGGAGCTGGGCGGGAAATATCTCCGCCACCGCAAGCCCTGCCAGCATAACGCATATTGCGGTAATGACAGCCAACTTCATCGTATCCAGAATCCTCTGCCGGTTCCGGGCGCCATAGTTATAGGCAATAATGGGTACCATCCCGTTATTAAGGCCGAAGATAGGCATAAAGATGAAGGACTGGAGCTTGAAGTAGACTCCAAAGACCGCTGTGGCAGTATCAGTAAAGCCAATTAGAATCTGGTTCAGGCCAAAGACCATTACCGAACCCACCGAGTTCATCACCATAGAGGGCACGCCCACTGAGTAAATCTGTCCCACAATCCGCCCTCTGGGCCGCAGATAGCGGTGGTGAAAGGTCAGTTCACGGTTGACACTCAGGTTCATAATAAGTCCCAGAACAGCTCCCACAATCTGTCCTGCCACAGTTGCCACAGCGGCTCCTGCCACCCCCATCTTCGGGAAGGGGCCCAAGCCGAAAATCAGCACTGGGTCCATAATAATGTTGGTAATAGCTCCTATGCCTTGGGTTATCATGGTATAGACCGTCTTGCCCGTAGACTGGAGCAGGCGCTCAAAGATGATCCCCATATAAAGGCCCATGGAGCAAGTGCAGCAGATGGTCAGATAAGCCGTCCCTTGCTCCACGATGCCGGGAATGTCGGTCTGCACTCCAAAAAAGAACCTCGGCACAGTGAGTCCCACAAGGATCGTCACAAGACCACTGAGGAAAGCCAGCAGGATACCATTGCCCGCCGTCTCGTTGGCTGCCTCGAAATTCTTCTCGCCCAGACTCCGGGACAGCAAGGCATTGACACCCACGCCCGTACCTACTGCCACACCAATCATCAGATTCTGTACCGGAAAAGACAGGCTGACAGCGTTCAAGGCATCCTGACTGATCTTGGCAACAAAATAGCTATCCACCACGTTGTAAAGCGCCTGCACCAGCATGGACAGCATCATGGGTACCGACATGGTCATGAGCAGCTTCCCCACCGGCATTACACCCATTTTGTTCTCTGTTCGTATTTGCTCAGACATGGATCATTTGACCTCTCTTTCTCGTCTGCCGCGACATATAAAAATTGACCGCACCTAAGGCTGCGGTCAATTCATCTCGCATAGCTTTTGATAGTATACAGGAATATATTTTTTTCGTCAAGTCCCTACCGCAAAAAAGGCCGGACAACCATAAAGTGAAAACCCTACCGAAGCTGGGGTAACTACCACTCCACCTAAAGAAGCGGAGCAGTGAACCACCCAGAGTGTCCCCTCCTTGTCCCACCCCAGAACAACGCCCACATGAGAGAGGTCTGGAAAAAATGCCAAATCGCCAGGTCGAGGATTCACCGCAGGTACGCAAAGGGCGTACTGGGCCCGTGCGCCCTCCCCTACCTGGTCATAAGCAGCCGGGTCACTCTGGGCCGTTGCCGCTGCCCAGGAGACAAGGCCGGAGCAATCCAGTCCATAAGGACGGATATGTCCCGTGGTACTGCTTCCCTGCGAGGTCACCTGCCTGGGCCAGCCCCAGGAGCCATCCCACCCCAAAATATGGGATTTTCCCCCCCAGAAATAGCTCACTTGGCCCGTCAAAGAACAGGCGGTGCGGACAAAAGCAATACGAGCTGAATTTGTCTCCTTCTCCAATGTCTCCTCTAAAATTGTATCCACATAAGACGGAACCTCCATCCTACCATGAGGAAGGACTGAGGGCAATAAACAGCCCAATGATAATAGAAAGACCGCCGCCCACAGTCGGGCGGCGGTCTTTTGCTTTGTTTTTCTCATGTTCATCCCCCCTGCCAGCATACGCGGCAGGAGCAGCAGTCATGCCTGAACGCTCTTGTGGGAAAGCTTTATACACGCGGCAATCACGCCAAAGAGGAAGAAATAGGTGAACATATTTCGAGCGTAGAACCAAGTGTATTCCGCCACCGAAATCAGCAGAATACCACAAAATCCCGCCAGCGCCGCCGACAATAGGTTCTTTACCCGCTTATCCGTACATATAAGAAATGCCTTGGTTCCCGTTTTAAGCTGATAGAGAAGGGTGGCAATAAAGGTAACAGCGCCAAAGAGTCCAGTCTCCGCCCATACCTGCAAATAATTATTATGTGTATGAATGGGAAAATTCCCGTCAAACATGGGAGGATATCCGCGGAAGGTCTTGGTCAGAATATCGCTGCCCAGGCCAACCCCGCGTAACCAGTAGTCTTGCATCAGCACTCCGCTGGCCTTATAGATGGCAAAGCGGTAGCTGGTGGAGGTATCCTTGGTATTGCCGATGGTCAGGATGCGGTTATATATCGTCTCTGGCAGCAACGGGATACAGCAAGCTCCCAAAAGGATAAGCAGGGGAATCAGCTTCCAATTCCAGAAAACGATAAACACCACCGTTGCCAAAGCAAAGCCCAGCCAGCCGGACCTGGAGTAGGTAAAGCCAAGGGCCGCCCCGCACGCGCACAAAGAAAACAAAGCCGCCGCCTTCCCCCGCCAGCTCTTTGCGTTCAAGAAGATGGCATAGGTAAATGGAGTCAGCATCACCAGCAATTCCGCAAAATTGTTGGGATTATCAAAGAAGGAATAGACCCGGCCTGGCATCCCGGCATTCACCGACAGGTCCTGCTGGTTTGCCACCACCTTCACGCCGGTAACTCCCTGATAACATCCATAGAGAGCGGCTACAGTCAGGCCCAGCAAAGCCAATGCTACCACTAACTGAAGCTGCTCATACTTCTTCACCGAGCTCACTGCCAGCACCGCCAGCAAAAAAGCCGCCAAGTGAAAGCCCACGAACCGCACGGATTGGCTCCAGGAAAGAGAAGCCAGGAAGGCATAGCAGATGAAGCCCATGAAGAAAATGTAGTAGGGCCCAAAGGCTCCCGGTTCCATCCGGTAGCTGGTCTTGGGGCCGCTACCTACAGCAAAGAGGGCCGTTAGAGCCAGCGCTCCCATTAAAGCATAGCGGTTATCCCATTTCCCATGGGGAACCATAAGCATCACTGCAAGAAAAAACCCCAGCAAGAGGAAAGGATTGCCACAAACTGTAGCAACAATCCGGAAACAGAAGCTGCCATCCCAGACCTTTTTCCCTACCTGATAAAGCCATTTGCAAATGGCACAAGGAATATTTAAAATGGCAATAATCAACATACAGGTTACACTGGAGCTCCAACTCCTGGGAAGTGTTCCCTCCCGCCAAATGAGCCGGCAAAATCTGCTCCCCCGTACCGTTGAGGCCACGCTCTGCCCAAAAGTCCGCAGGGCGTTCCCCACCCAGCTTTCCTTCCACGCCTGAAGTAAAATGTTCCAGAGCTCCAGGAAAAACCGGCAGATCATACTGCTTTCTACAATAACCATAGTCGATACGCTCCAAATTCAGCCCTTCAGGGCTTTTTCATAGACTCCATAGGTCACATCGGCAAAGTGATGGATTTCAAACTTCTCTAAAATGGTCTTCCGGGCACCCTCCCGGCACTGAGCCAGAAAATCCGGCTCCTCCAGCATCACCTTCATAGCTCCTGCCATGGAATCTGGGTTATCATACTCCACCAACAGCCCACACCCCGCCTCATCGTTAACAATGTCGGAATTGCCCCCCATATCGGTGGCGATCACAGGCAATCCCGCTGCCATGGCCTCAATGATAGCATAGCTAAGCGCCTCATGTTGGGAGGAATTAATGTAAAGGTCTGAGCCTTTATAGAGGTTCTTAATATCCTTGCGGAATCCGAGAAATCTCACTTGCTCCTCTGTTAACCCAAATTCCTTTACCTGCGTCTTAGTGGCTTCCAGCAAAGGGCCGTCCCCTCCCAGCACCAGAGTAAAGGGCACGGCGCACAGCTCCGTAAGCCGTTTGACGGAGTCAATGAGATACTTATGACCCTTGTCATCCGCAAACCGCGATCCGCAGAACATGACAAAGCGGTCCTCCGGGATACCCAGCTCTGCGCGCATCGTAGATTCGCTCCGGTCCCCCGCCCAAACCTCCGGGTCCACGGCGTTAAAAATTACTTGAATGTGGTCGCCCTTCCAACCGTTGGCAATAAGCTGCTCTTTCCCCCGGTTACACACAGCGATCATCTGATCCTGCTTTTTATCCAGCATCCGGTTGCTGAGCCGGGTCACGGCGTCATTAGGAATGACAAAATGATTGGTATAAACCACTTTGATTTTCTTATTATAACTTTTTGCCAGCATGGCAATGTAGTTCTCCCGCAAATAATGGCAATGAATGAGGTCAATGTCCCACTCCTCGCAGAGCTTTGCTAAGGCCTTAGCTGCCTTGCGGTCAAAACGGCTGGACATGGTGAGCTGCCGGGTGGGGACTCCCATAGTCTCCAACCGCTCCACCAGAAGCCCGCCTTCGTTATAGGCGAAATAGGGCTCCACCCGTCCATCGGCGGAGAGGTACTTTACCAAAGTCTCCACATACCGCTCTGTGCCTGCCTTTCCGGCATAGTTGAGCAGATACAGCACTTTCATCGTCCACCGCTCCCTTCCGATTTTCTTTCTCTATTCTACAGGAAAGCTGCGGAAAAATCAACCTGCTTTTCGGGGCCAACCGTAAAATAGAAACAACCCCGAAAATAGAAACACCCATTGGTTTTTACTCCAAACCCGATCAAAAAACCTTACAAATACTTTCCCTAAGGGTAGAACTCCAAACATCCCCAAGGTCAGCCAGATATGAACCAGGCAGATGACAAATCCCAAAAATAAAAATCCCCGCCGAAGGTTTTCTTTTATGGGCGGGATATTCGTCCACACAGCGAGAACCGCTGAAATTGCCGCCCCTGTGAGCAAAAAAGCCAGCGGCTTCAATCCTAGGCCGCACAGAAAGCTCCATATTACCTCAAAATAGGCCCCTTTCCTTATTTTTGCCCATTCCAGCAGTGGAAAATAGAAAAGCCAAGCCACCACCGTCAAAACGCAAAGAATAGTTGCTATCACTATTTTTTGCCGTTGGTTTTCATCCGGTGCAGGCCCATAAAGCAACTCGTTTATGTCCGTCCCCAAAACTTCCGCCATGCTTTTTAGTGTTTCAATATCCGGTTGATTCTTCCCTGTCTCCCAGTTGCTTACCGCCTGCCGGGTCACATACAGCTTTTCCGCCAGCTCCTCCTGAGTCAGTTTCTTTTTCTGCCGCAGTTTTTTGATATTCTTTGCAATATCGCTCATAATAGCCACCTCCTTCCCCGCCATAGTATCAGCTCTCACCCGTTTTGTCACGCAAGGAATCCTTGCATATGGCAAAAGGAGCGGAACTCTCCCCATCTTTGGTGAGTTCCGCTCCCTTTCTCTTACAGGGCCGCCTTCAGCGCCTCCACCTTGTCCGTGCGCTCCCAGGGAAGGTCAATATCCGTGCGTCCAAAGTGACCATAGGCTGCTGTTTTCTCATAAATGGGCCGTCGCAGATCCAAAACCTCGATAATCTTAGCAGGCCGAAGGTCAAAGACCCGGTTTACCGCCGCCGCCAGCTTCTCCTCCTCCACTGTTCCAGTGCCGTAGGTGTCAACCAAAACGGAAACGGGATGAGCCACGCCGATGGCGTAAGCCACTTCAATTTGGCACTTCCGGGCCAGTCCAGCCGCCACAATGTTTTTAGCAACATACCGGGCCATATAAGCAGCTGAACGGTCCACCTTGGTGGGATCCTTGCCGGAGAAGCATCCGCCGCCGTGGGCCGCGCTCCCGCCATAGGTATCCACGATGATTTTCCGTCCCGTAAGCCCGGTATCCCCCACAGGACCGCCTATCACAAAACGCCCAGTGGGATTCACATAGAGCTTTGTATCCTTATCTATGTACCGGGCAGGAACCACTGGCTTGATAATGGTTTCAACCACCGCTTCCCGTAAGTTTTGCAGAGAAATATCCGGATCATGCTGGGTTGACACCACAATGGCGGGACAGCGCAGGACCTTATCCTGCCCATCATACTCCACCGTCACCTGACTCTTACCATCAGGCCGCAGCCAAGAGAGCTCTCCGCTCTTGCGGACCTCCGCCAGCCGCCTGGAGAGCTGGTGGGCCATGGAGATGGGTGCTGGCATCAATTCCAGGGTTTCATCACACGCATAACCGAACATCATACCCTGGTCTCCGGCGCCGATAAGGTCGGCGGCATCGGTGTCTCCGTTCTGGTGTTCAAAGGACTGGTTCACACCCAAAGCAATATCAGGAGACTGTTCGTCAATGGCGGTCATTACTGCACAGGAGCGGTAGTCAAACCCATAATTAGGGTCAGTGTAGCCTATACGCTCCACTGTCCGGCGGACGATGGCGGGAATGTCGGTATAGTGGGAGGTCGTGATTTCCCCCATCACCGTCACCATACCTGTGGTGGTAAATGTCTCACAGGCCACATGGGCCGTCGGATCGTGGGCCAGAATATCGTCTAACACCGCGTCAGAGATTTGATCGCAAACCTTGTCTGGATGGCCCTCTGTCACAGATTCCGAGGTAAAAAGCCGCTTTGCCATATTCTTTCATCCTTTCCTTTGCTTTTACAAACAAAAGCGCCCTGTCGAAATCGACAGAGCACAGGAATAACCCATCCTCATCTTTCGATTCCTCGACGGACTTGGCACCTTGCAAACGCAGGTTGCCGGGCTTCATCGGGCCGTTCCCTCCACCACTCTTGATAAGGCGCTGTTTAATTGTAGTGTTATTATACCCGTGTCGATTTTTCTTGTCAAGCAGCAAAAGAAAAGTTCATGCTTTTCCTGCTTTACTTTTTCTTCAAAAACGGGTACAATTTTGAAAAGTACTTTTCAAGGAGGTCTTTGCGGTGCGTGCGATTGAAAAATGGCTCGACGGGTTCTGCAGGAATCATCCCGACTTTGGGCTTCCCAACCTGATGCTATATGTTGCCATCGGTAATGTGGCCATCTACCTACTGGACACATTCAGCTTGGGCGGCAGTATTTCCTCCTTTCTTACCTTCTCCCGGTCCGCTGTCCTGCACGGTCAAATATGGCGGCTTATCACCTTCGTATTCCTGCCCCAGAACGGCGACTTTCTTTTCTTTAAGGGGTCCGGCATCTTTTTTGTGGTCCTTTCAGCCTACTTTTATTATTGGATCGGCAGAATGTTGGAGCGGGAGTGGGGCATGACCCGTTTTACCGTCTTTTATTTGGGCGGCATATTCCTAAATATCATCTATGGCCTTGTTGCGGGCTATGCCTCCATGCACTATGTGAATCTCTCCATGTTTTTTGCCTTCGCCGTTCTCTTTCCAGATATGCAGGTATTGCTATTCTATATTCTCCCTGTTAAGGTCAAGTGGCTAGCTTGGGTCGATGCGGCTCTCTTTGCCTGGGATGTGATTGTCAATCTTCTGGCTAGCAATATTGTGGGGGCCCTTCTCCCCCTGGTTGCCATCTTCAATTTTCTTCTCTTTTTCTGGTCCGACTTCATAGAGGCTTTAGGCTACCGCAAACGCCGCTTCCAGCATCAGCACTCCCAGCAAACGGTGAATTTTAAGAAAGCTGCCAAAACCGCTTATCAGCAGAAAGGTTACATCCACAAATGTGCTGTTTGTGGCAAAACAGACACCGAGTACCCTGACCTGGAATTCCGCTACTGTTCCAAGTGCAATGGCTACTACTGTTATTGTATGGAGCATATCAACAACCACGAACACATCCAATAAGTCAGTATGATAAAGAAAAAGGGCGAGGCAAAAAGCCTCGCCCTTTCTTAGTTTCTTTGATTAACCAAAGTACCGCTTCAGCAGACCCTCAAAAGCCTTTCCGTGACTCGCTTCAACACTATACCCCCATCAAATGGAGAAAAAACATCCTTCTTCTTTTTGAAGTTCTCAAAAAGTGACATTGTTTCAGGTGAAAAAATGACTCATCCTCAAATCTGCCCTTCTGTTTTCCCTTGAGGGGATAGGGTAATAGTGGGAGGGGGTGGTTCTGTGAGAACCACCCCCTCCTTATGGTATTGTAAGATATGTAAAAATTGTGGGAATTGAAGGATTTGTAGGTATTGAAAGAGGTTGAAGATATGTGTGGTATGGAGAGATTAGCAAGGTGCAGAGTTCAACTTCTCTAAGAGGTCATCCCTCATACCTTGTGTAATGTGGGTGTAGTATCTGAGGGTGGTTTCTTCCTTGGAGTGGCCTAATCTCTTTTTGGTGACTATGGCAGGAACTCCATGCTCTGCTAACCAACTGGCATGGGTGTGTCTGAGATTGTGAAACTTGAAGGGTACACCCAATTCTTTTCTGCTTATCCTCCCAAGGAATTTCTCACTATCAGGGGTCAAGAGTTCACCATTGGATTTTATATTGATTAGTTCAAGGTCATCCCTAATTTCCTTTGGTTTACTCCTACCCATATCAATAGCTATCCTGTTGACCCTATAAGCTACACCCAATTCTTCTCTCTGTTGCAGCTGTTTTTCTCTGAGTGCTTTTAGATAGTTGTAAATATCATCTTGGAGGTCTATGACCCTGATGGCTGAGGGGGTCTTGGGATTTCTCAAAGTCCACATCTTATCCTCCCAAACCATCTGTTTGTTGATACTCATAGTGTGGTGTTCCCAATCAATATCATCCCACAGTAGACCATAGCACTCTCCACATCTGACCCCTGTTGCTCTGCCTATCTTGAAGGCTGTAATTGAATGTGTACTTTCAAATCTCTTTTCAAACATATCTAACTCAGCTTTGGTATAGATTTTGATTTGCCCCTCATCTGAACTTGGCTTAGGTGCTTTCACATAGATAATGATGTTCTCTTTCATATAGTGCTTTTCAAAAGCAAAATACCACAATGTTTTCATGGTCTTAAAGATACTGAGAATATAAGAATGGGCATGGGTTTCTGAGAGGGAGAAAAGATACTCAGATAGTTCATCTGCTGTGATTTTGGAGATATAGCATTTGCCCCACTTTATGAGGTGGTTCCTCCAAATGCTGTCTATCTTTTTGAGGGTTGATTTCTCCCTGTCATGAACAGCATATTTGTAAAGAAACTCAGAATAGACTTCCTCTAACCTGACCTTCTTTTCCTGAGTGAGAACCTTGGAGGGGGACTTCTCACACTCAGCCTGAAGTATGGCTCTTGCCTGTTTTGCATCTGCCATGGTGGAGAACCCACCCCTCTCTATATTCTTCCATAGGCCAGTCTGAGGGTCCTTGACATTGACCCTGAAAGAATACTTGTTACCTCTCTTTCTGATACCTTCAGCCATTGAGAATACCACCTTTCTTTGATTTTGGTCTAGAGATGATAACTCTTCAGAGGTTGGATATCAAGTACAATTTGGAGACATTTCAAGTCCTGGAGTTGGGCAAAAAAATTAGGGGGAACTCCCACCAAAATAGGGGGAACTCCCACCCTCTGAAATAGGGTTTGGTTGAGATTGTGCAGAGAATTTCTATTTTTCAAGTGCCTAATATAGATTAATGTATATAGGTGCTACGCACCTATATACCTTTAATTAATAAAGATAATGGGTAGTGGTGAAACCACTACCCATTTATGTTTTTTTCATCCTACAAAAAGAATAAAAAACCTTTTTACCCTTGGCTTTTCAGCTTGTAAGCCTTGACTTCCACTTATGCCCCTTTCCTCAGCTCAGGAATGCAAACATGGTCTAATAAAGCTTTCTCCACAAGCTGAGGACTGACCCCTAAATAGTGCTGTGTAATGGCTACATTGCTATGGTTCAATAAATACCTTACCAACTCAGCATTATACCCATTACTGCTGTAAATTGAGTTTGCAAAATACTTCCTCATACTATGGCTGCCTAACCTATCTATCCCCAAGTATTTAGAAACCATCTGAAGGTGTT
>CANDEE010000026.1 GCA_947383685.1 uncultured Pseudoflavonifractor sp. | reverse complement strand
CGTGGTAATATTTCACTCAAATTCAGCATGATAGAGGCGCGGTTCTCATGAGTACCCGCCCCCCGAGGCCAGACAGCCGGGGGCGAAGAAAGGGAGCGCCGCCGAAGGGAGCTTTGGTGTCTGCCGGAGCTTTGCCTGGGCCAATGGGGAACACCCATCGGACTGTCACAGTGATGTGAAGCGCTATCATGGTTCCATACGGGACCTTTTCCGCGTCCCCCTGTGTGTATGAGGCCATGAACGCTTTGCGTCCATGGCCTCTTTTTTCATGCGGAAAAGAATGGAGAGAAAACGCTATGGAACCTGTCAGTCAGTTCTACAACACCTTCTGGGCCTTCCTGCCCCCGGTCATCGCCATCGTGCTGGCTCTCATCACCAAGGAAGCCTACTCCTCCCTCTTTATCGGCATTCTGGTGGGAGCTCTGCTCTACTGTAACTTTTCCCTTATCGACACTCTGGATTCCATCATCGGGGACGGCTTTGTCACCGCCATCGCGGACAATGCGGGTATCTTCCTGTTTCTGGTGGTCCTGGGAGCTATCGTGGCCCTGGTAAACGCTGCGGGCGGCTCCGCCGCCTTTGGCCGTTGGGCGGAGAAAAACATTAAAACCCGGGTGGGAGCCATGCTCTCCACCTTCATTCTGGGCATCCTGATTTTCATTGACGACTACTTTAACTGCCTGACGGTAGGCTCAGTCATGCGTCCTGTCACCGACGGCCACAAAATTTCCCGGGCAAAGCTGGCCTACCTCATCGACGCCACCGCCGCCCCGGTTTGTATGATCGCTCCGGTCTCCTCCTGGGCTGCCGCCGTCTCCGGGGTAGCCGCCGACCTGGACACGGGGGTTTCCGGAATCCAGCTTTTTGTCCAGGCTATTCCCTTTAATTTTTACTCCCTGCTCACCTTTGTGTTTATCATCGGCATGGCAGTCCTGGGTCTGGACTACGGCCCCATGAAGCAGCATGAGCTGCGGGCCAGGACCGCCGGCGACCTGGGCGCCTTGGAGGGCGGCAGCAGCGACGAGGGCAATCCCAAGGGCAAGGTCATGGACCTGATCCTTCCCGTGGTCATCCTCATCATCCTCTGCGTCATTGGCATGATCTACGTCGGCGGCTTCTGGGGCGCCAACCGCTGGACGACGGACAGCTACGCCGGAGACTTTATTGGTGCCTTCGGCAACACCGACGCTTTTGTGGGCCTTCCCTGGGGGGCCATCGTGGCCCTCGTCCTCACCATTGCCTACATGGTGGCCCGGCGGCTCATGACTTTTAAGGATGCCATGGCCTGTGTGCCCAAGGGCTTTATCGCCATGGTTCCCCCCATTACCATTCTGACTTTGGCGGTAAGCCTCAAGACTATGACGGGCTTCCTGGGCGCCGATGTGTTTGTGGAGGGCGTTATGAAGGGTGCCTCTCAGAGCCTATACAGCCTTCTGCCCGCAGTCATTTTTGTGGTTGCCTGCTTCCTGGCCTTTGCCTCCGGCACAAGCTGGGGTACCTTTGGCATCCTGATTCCCATCGTCACCGCCATCTTCCCCGCCGGCTCCACCCTTTTGACGGTAGGCATCTCCGCCTGCCTGGCAGGGGCCGTCTGCGGCGACCACTGCTCCCCCATCAGCGACACCACCATTATGGCCTCTGCCGGCGCCCAGTGTGACCACGTGACCCATGTGTCCACCCAGCTTCCCTACGCCATTACCGTGGCGGCGGTCAGCTTTGTCAGTTACATTGTGGCGGGTTTTCTTCCCAACGCCTTCCTCTCCCTCCCCATTGCCGTGGCTTTGATGGTAGGAACCCTGTTTCTCATTAAGGCCCGGGTCTCCAAAGCCGCCTGAATTCCCCTTTTCAAAAAAGGACGGCAGGGCTTTGCCCTGCCGTCCTTTCATTTTTTAATACATGGTCCTCATGCAGTTCTCCCACAATGCGTAGTGCTGCCCATAAGGATGCACCCCATCGCCGCTCCAGCCGGATGGGAGGTATCCGTCCTCCCCCTGAAACACAGAGCAGACATCCATGTAGTAGCACTCCTTTTCCTCTGCCAGCTCACGCAGGGCCTTGTTGTAGCCGTTGATCCGGGTCATGCTGCGGTTGGGGCTGGTTTCCGCCTCCTGCCGTGTCACCGGCAAAAGGGAGATAATGTAGATGTCCGCCTCCGGCTCCGCCGCCTTGATCTGGTCGATCATATCCCCATAAAGCTCGGCAAAATGAGAGGTGTTGCAGTACATTTCGTTGATCCCCAGCTCAATGTAAATCTTATCGTACTTTTCCTGACACAAGGCCTGCACCAGCGTACCCTTGGAACCGTTTTTCAACCGGGTGTCCCTGCTCTTTGTAGCCGAGATCACCGACACGCTGGAGGCGCTGAAATAGGAGATGGAATCTATATGGGAGTACATCCTCAGTCCCTCCACAAGGCTGTTGCCCAGGATGGCGGAGTGGGCAAAAAAAGTATCGTCTCTCCACTTCAGGGCCGTCAGGTCAGGGCCGCCATATTGCGGAACAAAACTTTGCCGCAGGCTTTTGTCCGCCATCCGCGCCAGGATGACGGCGGCCTCCGCCCGGCAAATCCCGCTGTCCGGACTGAATATCCCCCGGGGGCCGCTTCCCGTCAGGACCCCCGCCCGGTAGAGGAGATAGACGCTTTCCGCATACTCGTCTCCACTTTTTACATCAGGAATGGCGTCCATATTGATCGCGTTGATTTGCTCCAGTGCCTCCGGAGGCAGCGCCCGGGCGAGAATATCCGCGAACCTGGCCCGGGTAGCCACCCGTAATACCTCCTCCCCGGCGGCAATGATCCCGTTCTCCTCTCCATAGCTCACATAGGGCCCGTACCAGGTTTCTCCCAGCTCAAACTCACTGGAGCCGATATGATAGAGCTTATGCAGCCGGGCCGCTAGCACGACAGTCTCCGCCACGCTCACCTCTCCGGGAGCGTTAAAACAGTCCTCCGACTGGCCATACATCAGCCCCAGCTCATACACCGCCTTTACCCCGGCGCTGTACCAGTCTGCCGGAGCCACATCCGTAAACTGTCCGTCAGCATAGGTGTTTTTCTTCGGGAGCCCCGGCGTCCCCATTTCCGGGGCCATATCCGCCTCCAAGACTCCCGCCTCCCCCGCCACGGTGGGCCCCGCAGCCCCGGCGAGCCCTGCCGTGCTTAGGAACAACATTACTAAAAGGAAAATAGAAACTGGTCTTTTCATGCTTTGTCTGTCTCCGTTCCACCCACTTCCTCCGTGGTTGTTTCAGCAAAACTCGAGCCCTTCTCCGCTCATGCTCTTGATCCGGGCCAGAGCCTCCACCCGGACCCCCTTGGCCCGGATGCGCTCCCCGCCCGGCTGGAAGGCCTTTTCCACGCAGACCCCGGCGCCCACTACTGTGGCCCCGGCCTGCTCCACAATGGAAATGAGACCTTCCAGCGCCGCGCCGTTGGCCAGGAAATCGTCTATCAGCAGCACCCTGTCCGACGGAAGCAGGAAATCCTTCGCCACCATCACATCGTACACTCCGCCGTGGGTAAAGGACTCCACCGGAGCGGTGTAAACGCTGCCGTCAATATTTTTGGTCTTGCTCTTTTTGGCAAAGAGGACCGGCACGTCAAAGTACTGCCCCGCCACGCAGGCAATGCCGATCCCGCTGGCCTCCACAGTCAGGATTTTTGTCACCCGCTCGTCCCCAAACAGGCGAAAAAATTCCTTCCCTATTTCATTAAAAAGGGTCACGTCCATTTGGTGGTTCAAAAAGCTGTCCACCTTCAAAATCGTCCCGTTCTCCCGAATCCTTCCGTCCCTGCGGATACGCTCCTCCAGCAGCTTCATTTCCCCTTCTCCTCCCGGTATTTTTTCCTTATTTTACAGGAAGCCGCCGGAAAAAGCAATCCCATTGTATCTCCCGTCGAAACCTGCTATAATTGGGACGTGAAAAGACAAAGGAGGTCCCGCCATGCGTTTCCTGAAACGCCATTTGACCCCTGCCTTTTTGGCGGCGGTATTGACGCTCACTTTTTCCCCCCTGGCCCCCACTGCCCAGGCCACCTATTCCGACGCGGAAAACACCTGGGCCTCAGCGGTCATTGAGCAGGCCGCCGCTTACGGTCTTATGGAGGGCTACCCCGACGGACGCTTTGGCGTGGGAGAGCACATGACCCGGGCCCAGTTTGTCACCGTCCTGTGCCGGATGTTCGGCTGGGAGAAAAGCGGTGACCCTGCCCCCACCCACCGGGACTGCGAGGGTCACTGGGCCCTTTCCTCCATTGACGCCGCCGCCCGGCACGGCGTTGGGGATGATGGCGGCCTTTTTCGTCCCGACGACTACATCACCCGCATGGAAATGGCCCAAATGCTGGTCCAGGCCCTGGGTTACGGTCGGGTAGCCCAATCCCTGGAGGACGCAGCCCTCCCCTTTCCTGACGTGACCGAGGGCAAGGGCTATGCCGCCATCGCCTACGACCTGGGCATCATCACCGGGGTACAGGAGAACCAAAGCACGAAATTTCTCCCCGGCTTTTCCGCTCCCCGGGAGCAGGCCGCCGCCATGCTGGTCCGCTGTTATGAGCGTTACCACTCCCAAACCACCTGGCTCCATGGTTTTTATGCCTTTAGTTCTTACCCGCAGCTTTCCTACGCCGCTCAAATGGATGGGGTCAGCGTGGGCTGGGCCAGGCTGGAGGCGGACGAAAACGGCGCTCCCCTGGTGAATTCCACAGCGGAAAACGGCAACGACTGGGTCAAGCCTGAACAGTCCGGCCTGGTGACCGACTACCTGACCGAACGTTCTATTCCATATAACCTCAACGTGTTTGGTACAGCCGCCGCCTTTGCTTCCATCACGGAAGCCGCCGCCCAGGGAGAGGCCATTTCCCAACTGGTTACCGCCGCCCAGCCCTACGCGGGCCTTACTATGGACATTGAGGGCCTGCGGGACGACCACCGGGAAGCCTACGCCTCCTTTATGGCCCAGCTCCGCACCGCCCTTCCCCCAGACAAGACCCTCTATGTCTGCGTCCAGCCCGACACCTGGTACGGCGGCTTTGACTACCGGGCCTTGGGAGAGGTCTGTGATAAGGTAATCCTTATGGCCCATGACTATCAGTGGTCCTCCATTCCCGACAACTACCTGGGCACCGATAAGACCTACTGCCCCGTGACCCCTATCCACCAAATCTACACAGCCCTCCAGCACATCACAGACCCGGATACAGGGGTTCAGGACAGGAGCAAGCTGGCCCTCCAGATTTCCTTTAACACCACCGGCTTTCACGTGGATGAGAACGGCCTTTTGCTGGACCAGACCTTCTACCACCCCGCCACCGCCACCATCGCCCAGCGGCTGGGACAGGAGGATTCTCAGCGGGTTTGGGACGATCAGAGCCGAAATCCCAACCTATACTATACGGCGGAGGGGGAACACTACCGCCTGTGGTACGAGGATGCCCAGAGCGTAGCAGAAAAACTTCAACTGGCCCGGATGTTCCAGGTCACAGGGGTTTCCATTTGGCGGCTGGGCATGATTCCCGACTATCCTCAGCTTCCCCACTATGATGTATGGGGCGTTCTCTCTCAACGCGCTTAAAGAAAGGAGGCTTTTTCATGGAACCCGCCAAGCCCACACCCTCCCAGGCTCTAAAGGCCTTCTTCCTCATGACTTTGGGCTCTGCCCTGGTCGCCATTGGCGTTTACTTTTTTAAATTTCCCAACCACTTTTCCATGGGCGGTGTTTCGGGCCTTTCCATTCTGCTGGGACAAGTCTTTCCCTCCCATCTGGTAACCCCCGCTACCATTAACACGGTTATTACCATTTTGTTTCTTGTTTTGGGCTTTTTGGTGCTGGACAAGTCCTTTGGGCTAAAAACCGTTTACTGTTCCCTTTTTTATTCCCTGATGATCCAATTTTTAGAGCGCTTTTGTCCTCTTTCTCAGCCCTTAACGGAACAAAAGATGCTGGAGCTTTTCTTTGCCGTCATCCTTCCCGCCCTGGGAGCCGCCATCCTTTTTAATATGGGAGCCTCCACCGGAGGCACCGACATTATGGCGATGATTTTGAAAAAATACTCTGGCATGGACGTGGGCCGGGCCCTATTGATATCCGACGTGCTGATTGCCGCCGCGGCCCTCCTGATCTTCGATGTGGAGACGGGACTTTTCTCCCTTCTGGGTCTAGCCCTCAAGTCTGTGCTGGTAGACTCGGTCATCGAATCCCTCAACCGCAACAAGTCCTTTACCGTGGTGACCCACGACCCGGAGAGCGTTTGCCGCTATATTAACGAAACGCTTCACCGGGGCGCCACCATCTGGCAGGCTCAGGGAGCCTACACCCACCAGGAGCAATATGTGATCCTCACCGCCCTTTCCCGCCATCAGGCGGTGTCCCTGCGAAACTACCTGAAGCAAACCGATCCCCACGCCTTTATGCTGATTACCAATTCCAGCGAGATTTTTGGCAAGGGATTCTTACGGGCCTGACTCCTTCCCCCCTCCCTCCGTTTTTCTCCAGACTATGATGGAAATATTTCCCAGCTCGCCCTTCTTCCCCTTCTTTCCCCATCAAAAAATGGTAAAATCTGGTTATCCAGACCAAACCATCGGGAAAGAAGGGGTTTTTGCTATGCCATTCCTCCGCAGTAAAAAGGGTCTTTTTGAATCCACCCGTGTCCAGTACCTTCCCACCGGGGCCATTCGCCCCAATCCGGCCCAGCCCCGCAAACGTTTTTCTCAGGAAGGATTGGAGGAGCTTTCCGCCAGTATTTCCGCCCATGGCATTCTTCAGCCCCTTTCCGTCCGCCGGACAGAGGGCGGCTATGAGCTGATTTCCGGGGAACGGCGGCTTCGGGCCGCCGAGCTGGCAGGGCTGGAGGAGGTCCCCTGCCTGCTCATTACCGCCGATGAGACCCAGTCCTCCTTTTTGGCTCTCATTGAAAACGTCCAGCGGCGGGACCTGGACTTTTTGGAGGAAGCCCAGGCCATTCAGGCCCTTTTAGACGCCACCGGACTTTCCCAGGAGGCGCTGGCAAAACAGCTTGGTAAGGCCCAGTCCTCCCTGGCCAACAAGCTCCGTCTTTTAAGGCTCCCTCCAGATTCCTTAGAGCTTTTGCGCCGCAACGGCTTTACGGAGCGTCACGCCCGAGCGCTTCTCCGCCTTCCCGACCCGGAAACTCAAAGCTCTGCCGCCCATTACATAGTGGCTCATGACCTGACGGTAGCCAAAGCGGAAGATTACATTGAAACCCTTCTTCATCCTACCCCCCAACGCAGCAAGCCCACCTTTCTTTTAAAGGACGTTCGCTTCTTTTTAAACACGGTGACCCGTGGCCTGTCCCTCATGCAAAACGCCGGAGTAAAAGCGGCCTGCGACCGCCAGGATACCGACCATGAAATTTTGCTCACCATCCGCATCCCCCGGTAACAGCACAAAAATGTTTCACGTGAAACATTATAAATCAAAACCACGAATGTTTCACGTGAAACATTTGTGGTTTTTTCTTCCCCCGCTATTGAAACTTCCCCACATTCTGGGTTATAATAGGGTTTGCTCTCATTTTATACGAAAAGAAAGGATGTGCGTCCATGGCAAAACGGATCGCCATCGTGAACCAAAAGGGCGGAGTCGGCAAGACCACCACCTGCGTTAATTTGGCTTCCGCCTTACGCGCTCAAGGCCAACGGGTCCTGCTTTGCGACTTTGATCCCCAGGCCAACGCCACCTCCGGCCTGGGGGTGGACAAGACGACTGCCACCCCCAGCGTTTACGAGGTCCTCATTGAAGGAGTCCCCTGCAAAAAAGCCATTGTCTCCACCCCCTACTGCGACGTCCTGCCAGTCAACAAAGCCCTGGCAGGCGCAGGGATTGAAATGATTGGCATTCCCGACCGGGAGCATTTGCTGAAAAAGGCGCTGGACAGCGTGCAGGATGACTATGACTACATGCTCATTGACTGTCCTCCCTCCCTGGAGCTGTTGACCCTTAACGGCCTGTGCGCCGCAGATTCGGTCCTGGTCCCCGTCCAGTGTGAGTACTATGCCTTGGAGGGCCTTTCCGACCTGCTGGGCACTGTTCGCATTGTGAAGCGTTCCCTGAACCCCGGCATTGAGCTGGAGGGAGTCCTGCTCACTATGTACGACAGCCGCACCAATTTGAGTATGCAGGTTTCCGAGGAAGTAAAACGTCACTTCCCCGGGCAGGTCTATGCCACTGTGATTCCCCGAACGGTAAGACTGTCCGAGGCTCCCAGCCATGGCAAACCCATTGACGCCTACGACCCCTGGTCCAGAGGTACCGAGGCCTACCGCAATCTGGCAGCAGAGGTCATTGCCAACAATACTTAAGGAAACCGATTCAGAAAGGAAGAATCCTATGGCAAAAGAACGTGGATTAGGCAAGGGCCTTGGCGCCCTTCTGGGCGAGAGCGCCGTCCTCCAGGACCAGAAGGAGGGGCAAGGCTCCTTTTCCCTCCCCATTTCCCAGGTCCAGCCGGGACTAAACCAACCCCGGAAGCGGTTTGACGAGGAAGCTCTGGCCGACCTCACCGATTCCGTCCGCACCCACGGCATTATTCAGCCCCTTACCGTCCGGCGTCTTAGCTCTGGCTATTATCAAATTATTGCCGGGGAGCGCCGCTGGCGGGCTGCCAAGGCCGCCGGGTTAAAGGAGGTCCCCGCTGTTGTTATTGAGGCCGACGACCGGAAGGTCATGGAGCTGGGTCTAATCGAAAACCTCCAGCGGGAGGACCTGAACCCCATTGAGGAAGCCAAGGGGTACAAGGTTTTGCTGGACGAGTATGGCCTGACCCAAGAGGATATTTCCCTCCGTATGGGCAAATCCCGCCCCGCCATTGCCAACGCTATGCGTCTGCTGGACCTGCCCGACCCGGTGCTTCAGCTTTTAGAGGAGGGCCGTCTTTCTGCCGGACATGGCCGGGCCATTTTGGGCGTTCCCACCAAGTCGGGCCAGCGGGCCCTGGCCCAGCGGGTCATTGACGAGGGGCTCTCCGTCCGTCAGACTGAAGCTCTGGCAAAAAAGCTGGCCCAGCCCAAGAAGGAAGACCCCGAGCGTCAGGATGACCCCTATAAGATTTACCGGGACGCCGCCGCCAAGGAGCTGTCCGACCGCTTTGGGCGAAAGGTCTCTATTATCCAGGGGCCAAAGAAGGGTAAAATCGAGCTGGAATACTACGATGATAACGACCTGAACGCCCTGCTGGAGCTTTTGGAGCAAATTAAGGCCAAATCCCCGAAGGGAGGGGCCAAGGCTTGATCCAGAAAGATTCGGGCAGCATCCAGCACCAGGCGGAGCACACCCGTTCCCGGCGGCAAAGCCCGATCATGGGCTATCTGCTCATTCTTTTTGCCGCCGCCTTTTTGTTGCTGCTCTTGGCCTATTTCCAGCAGCAGCGGGCGAACTCCGAAACCACCGACGCCTTAAAGCAATCCGCTTCCGCCGTCCAGTCTATTCAAAACCTGATTGACGACAACGCTGAGCTGCGAAGCAAGGTGGAGAAACTGGAGGCCCAGGTTGCTGAGCTGGAAAATCAGCGTAAGGATTATGAGGCTCTATACCGCGCTTCCGAAACCCAGGCCGCCCAGCTTACCAGCCAGGTAGAATCCTACCGCCTTCTTTTCCGAATTGACCGCCTTTACCGTGCTCAACGGTTCCGGGATGCGGCAGACCTGATTGAACAAATCGAGGCCCTGGGTCAGCCCTCCTCCCTTCTCTCCGGTCAGGCCCTTACCGGTGAGGCCGCCGAGGTCACCCCCCTGGGCCGCTACGAGCAAATTCGGAAGCAGCTAAAGGAATGGGACTATCTAACCTAATTTTAATGTTTCACGTGAAACGCGTCAGAAGGAGCCTGCTCCATTCCACTTCCGCTTGCGGCGAAAGCTCCATATCCGCAGGCTCCTTCTTCCTATCCCTGCAAAAACGCGCAGCGTTTTTGCAGGGGGCAATTCTATTTTATTTATGAGGTGATTTGCCATGCTGGACATCAAGTTTATTCGGGAAAATCCCGAGGCTGTGAAGGAAAATATCAAAAAGAAATTTCAGGACGCCAAGCTGCCCCTGGTAGACGAGGTCATTGCTCTGGACAAGGAAAATCGGGAAACCATTCAGGCCGCCCAAGACCTGCGAACTGCCCGAAACGCCAAGAGCAAGCAGGTCGGCATCCTTATGGGGCAAAGCAAAAAGGATCCCAGCAAGCTGGCCGAAGCTGAACAACTCAAGGCCGAGGTAAAGGCCGATGCAGACACCTTGGCCGCCCTGGAGGAAAAGGAAGCTGAGCTGGCGGAAAAGATTCGCCGCATTATGCTCCAGATCCCCAACATCATTGACCCCAGCGTGCCCATTGGCCCGGATGACTCCGCTAACGTAGAGGTACAACGGTTTGGAGAGGCCAAGACCCCCGATTTCCCCATCCCCTACCACACCGAGATTATGGAGAGTTTTGACGGCATTGACATGGACGCGGCCGGCCGGGTATCCGGCGCGGGCTTTTACTACCTGCTGGGCGATATTGCCCGGCTTCACGAGGCGGTACTGGCCTATGGCCGGGACTTCATGATCTCCAAAGGCTTTACCTACTGCATTCCTCCTTTCATGATCCACGGCAATGTGGTGGAAGGGGTCATGTCCCAAACCGACATGGACGCCATGATGTATAAAATTGAAGGAGAGGACCTGTATCTCATCGGTACCAGCGAACACTCCATGATTGGACGGTTCATTGACCAGATTGTCCCTGTAGAGAAGCTGCCTCAGACCCTGACCTCCTATTCTCCCTGCTTCCGCAAGGAAAAAGGCTCCCATGGCATTGAGGAGCGGGGAGTCTACCGTATTCACCAGTTTGAGAAGCAGGAAATGATTGTGGTCTGCAAGCCCGAGGAAAGCAAGGATTGGTATGAAAAGCTGTGGCAATATTCCGTAGAGCTGTTCCGCAACTTTGATATTCCCGTCCGGCAGTTGGAGTGCTGCTCCGGCGACCTTGCCGATTTGAAGGTAAAGTCCTGCGACATTGAGGCCTGGAGCCCCCGGCAGCAAAAGTATTTTGAGGTCTGCTCCTGCTCCAACCTGGGAGATGCCCAGGCCAGAAGGCTCCGCATCCGCTACAAAGACGAGGAGGGCAAGATGCAGCTGTGCCACACTCTGAATAATACCTGCGTGGCTCCCCCCCGGATGCTCATTGCCCTGCTGGAAAACAACCTTCAGGCCGACGGCAGCGTAAAAATTCCCGAGGTGCTGTGGCCCTACATGGGCGGCAAGAAGGTGCTGGAGCCCAAAAAGTAAATCCCCTTATGGGCCCCCGCGAAAGCTGCAAAGCAGATTTCACGGGGAGAGGAGGGGCCAAGGAAGCGAGCGGAGTTTTCACCGCAGGCGGAAACGAAGCAAAGCGGACTTTGCTCCGACGCGTTTCACGTGAAACATTTTCAGGAGGTGCCGCTTATGAAACGTGTACTTCCCCTTTTGCTGGCCCTGTCCCTGGCCCTCCCCCTCCCTGCTTGGGGGATGGAGCCCTCTGGGAAAAGCTATGAGGAGGCCCTGGAGCAGTGCCGGAATGGATTTGGCTACTATAATGAGCGGGCCTTTGAAACCGGAGAGTGCACCATTCTGGTCAATGACTACGGCGGCATGATGTATCCCCACACCGGAGTTATGCGGGTCATTTATAAGGCGGGCTCCACCATGGGAGAGGGGACGGTAATTACCCTTCCCTATCCCCGAAGGACGGTACTGGTGACCTGCTCCCCCGCCGATACCATGGAGCTAAGCGAGGATGGAAAAACCTTCACCTATTCTTACTATCTGAATGATTCCCTTACCAGCCCAGACAACGGCAAGATGGTTCGGGGGCCTGGGCTTTACCTTTATACAGTAGCTCTGGCCACAGGAGAGGTGGAGGAGCGGGTGGAGGAACTGACCTTTGAAAATACTCTCTTCACCCTCACCAACGCCCAGGGATATACCACAGAGAAACGCCTTGACGCTCCCGGCGCCGCCGTGGTACTGCGTTGGAAAAACCGCTTCTCCTCCGGCCCCCAGCTCCGGGATTATGAGCTGTACCTGATCCGAAAGGAAGGCCAGCCTGTTGCCCAGCGGCTTTTACTGCCCAGCACGGCCTTCCTCTTTGACTATTATGCTCCTACCGACTGCGCTCCCGACCAACTGACCCTCAGCGAGGATGGAACTACCCTCACCTATATATATCACTTTGGGGAGGCCCTTTTTAACGCGGATGGAGCGATGCTCCACGACGCGGGGAGCTATACCTACCGGGTGGATGTGTCCACCGGAGAACTGACGGTAGAGCTGAAAAAGGGCACTGATCCGGAGGAGCAGGAAAATATTTTCAGTTCTTCCCCCGGCATAGGGGCGGAAGGGACTACTTTTGTAGACATTAGTCCTGAGGACTGGTTTTTCCCCTATGTGAAGGTGTGCGTGGAGAAGGAACTGATGAAGGGGGTCGGGGACGGACGGTTTGACCCACAGGGCACTGTGACCAGGGCGGAAATTGCCACCATCGCTGCCCGGCTCCACCACATTCAGAAGGGCGGGGATGGAAACCTGCCTGCCGCCCCGGGGGATTGGGGAACCTTGACGGTGGAGTTTGAAAACGGCAACCTTTTGACCTTTGACGGCTCCCACTTTGTTACCTTTCCCTCCCCCATGTCCTTTGGCTGGGGAGCAAAGGTGGATCAGGAACAGTTAAGCCGGATCGACTGGCTGGAGGTGGGTGAATGGACCCCGGTGACGGTGAGCGCGGAGCTGGGAGAAAAAATGGGGCCCTACCACGTCCGGGCCTGTTGGAACGGTTCTGACAAAACCCTCCTGCGCTTCAAGCCCGACCCTGAAAACACCCCCGAGGAGGAACGGGCGGGCTTTGCCAATATGGAACGTCAGCTGGTTCTCGTTCAAAGGCCGGCGGTGGGGAACTGGTTCCGGGACGTAAAATACTACCTGGAATCGGCGGGACTGACAAAGCACTCTGTTTTTAACCCCGACACGCCCCAGGACACCGCCACCCGTGAGAACTTCGCGCTGGCCCTGGGCTACGTGTCGGAGGGGCTTTTGGAGCCCATTAACCAGATTACGGATTATCCCGATTCCACGCCCTACGATCAGGAGCTGAAGGATCAGGTTCTCGCCCTCTACAATGCCGGAATCCTCACCGGGAAGGACGAATTTGGTGCCTTTGATTCCGAGGGGACGCTGACCCGGGCAGAGTGCGCCGCTATGGCGGCCCGGGGGGCAGAGCCCTCCCTGCGGTTAAAATTCCAGCCCACCCCTACCCCGGAGAAGTACCGGTATGAGCTGACCTATCTAATGGACGACCCAATGGAGGGCCATGAGGTGACCGGCCCGGTGCTCCCACTTTTTGACTACAAAGGGGACTACGGCGGCATTTTGACCCTGGATGGGACGATGATCCCCTGGCCCTACGGAGAAAAGCCGGTGGCTATGCTCTTCAACGGCTACTATAACGGCCTCTACATGAGCTTCTGGGCGCCCCAGCCTGACGGCTCCAAGGTGGAGGTGGGCGGGGTCATGGACGAGAGCGGAAAATTTGTGGTGCCCCTCACCGCCGGGTGCTACCAGGGCTGTCCCCTGAAGGACGGAAGGTACATCACTCTCAGCGGCACTTACGGAGGCACGGCCACCCTGTGGGACAAGGATGGCAGCACCACCGACCTGGGCTTTATGGGCTACGGGGAGCTGATGGCGCAGTACCCCCTCGCCCCAGAGGAACGGGGACTCCCGATAAAGACATTGGGGGGCTGGTATGTGGACAGCAACCGTCACCCGGTAAGCGAAGGCTTTGACTGGGTGGGCGGGCTTACCGCCGACGGCCGGGGATTTGTCGGCAAAGGCGGAAAAATTTATCGTATCCAGTTTGCTGAAATATAAAAACGGAGGTCATACTTATGAAAGAAAAAACCGGCGGATTCTTTGGCGAATTTAAGCAGTTTATTGCCCGGGGCAATGTAATGGATATGGCGGTGGGCGTCATTATCGGCGGGGCTTTTTCCGCCATCACCACCTCCCTCATCAATGACATCATCATGCCCCTGCTGGGCATCCTCACCGGGAGCATCTCCTTTGCAGAGCTCTCTGTGACAGTCGGTGGAGCGGTTATCACCTACGGCAACTTTGTCCAGGCAATTTTGAACTTCCTGGTCATGGCCTTTGTGGTGTTTTGTCTGGTAAAAGCCATGAATTCCTTCCACAAAAAGAAGGAGGAGGCCCCGGCGGAGCCCGCCCCTGAGCCGGAGCCGTCTAATGAGGAAAAACTACTGGCAGAAATCCGGGATCTGCTGAAAGAAAGCGGCAAATAAGATGGCAATAAACGATGAAAAGGATTTGAAGGAGACAGAGCATCCCCCAGTAAAATGGGCAACCCCTGTCCAGCGGGTCTGGGCCTGGGTGGGCGTGGCCTATATGGTCATTCTGGTTCTGCTGTCTACATTTGCCTTAGCCCACGGAGCCTATCTGCGGGGCATTAGCGGGGCTATGCTTTCCCCTGCCCTCTTTGGTCTGGGGGCCACGGCCATCCTGCGCTACAGGCAGGGCACAGGCCGGGGCGGACTGCCCGCCTGCATTTTGATTTCCGGGGCCAGCTTTGTTCTGGCGGTGGGGAATCTTATTGAAGCCATTCCCACCGTGCTGGGGCAGTTGTGAGGTGGAGGAAATGAAGGATATTTTGGCCCAAGGATTTGCGGATATGGGCATTGTCCCTCCCGTCGGGGCGGTGGACAAGCTGTGCCGGTATGCCCAGCTCCTTTTGGAGCAAAACCAGGTGATGAATCTGACTGCTATTACCCAGCCGGAAGCAGTGGCGCGGCTGCATTTCCTGGATTCCGCCGCCCTCCTGACCTGGCCCGGCGGCGGCGCCGGGTGGTTAAAAAACAAAAGGGTTGTGGACGTAGGCACGGGGGCCGGGTTTCCGGGAATGGTACTGAAGATTCTGGAGCCCTCCATCTCTCTTACCTTAGTGGATAGCTTGGGCAAACGGGTTGTCTGGCTGGAAAACATATGTAAAGCTCTTTCCCTTGACGGAGTGCGGTGCATCCACGGGCGGGCAGAGGAGTTGGCGTTGGAGCCGGAGTTTCGGGACAGGTTCGATGTGTCCACCTCCCGGGCGGTGGCGGCTTTTCCGTCCCTATGCGAGCTTTGCCTTCCCTATGTAAAGCCCGGCGGGGTGTTTCTGGCCATGAAAAGCGTGGAAAGCAGCTCTGAGGTCGAGGGGGGCAGAGAGTCCGTCAAACGGCTGGGAGGTAAGCTGTTGGAGCCTTGGGACTATGCTATTCCCGGCGGCGGGGTGACCCACCGGCTCGTGGGGGTCCATAAGGTTTCCCCCACGCCCAAGGGCTTTCCCAGAAGCTGGGGAAAAATCAAAAAGGCCGCCCTTTAATGCCTATTCTTTCGTCTCCGGAATTTCTATGGAAAAATCACAAAAAACCGTTGATAAGCCTTGGAGTTTCGTGTTATAATGCTTTCATCTGGGAGGTTTTTCAAGTATGGCTACTGTGATTGCGGTCACCTCCGGCAAGGGGGGGACGGGAAAAACCTCCTTTGTCGGGGCGGTCGGCTCCTGTCTGGCTGCTCTGGGACATCCCACCCTGTGCATTGACATGGATGTGGGACTGCGGAACCTGGATTTGGCTTTGGGCCTTTCTGACCGGGCCTTAATGGATTTTACTGACGTGGTACAGGGCCGGTGTCCCTTGGAAAAGGCCGTGGTGGAGCACCCGGAGATTCAGGGACTGTTTCTGCTCACCGCTCCCTTTTCCCTTCCCTTGGGCGTACCCGAGGAGGCCATGAGGGACCTGCTGCGGCAGGCCCGGCTGCTGTTTGACTACATTTTGCTGGACGCCCCCGCCGGATTGGGGGAAGGCTTTCGGCTTGCCACCTGCGGCTGTGACAGGGCTATTGTGGTGTCTACAACCGACGCCTCCGCCTTGCGGGACGCCCAGCGGACGGTGACGGAGCTGGGCCGGCTGGGGGTAGAGCAAATCCACCTGGTGGTAAACCGGGTACAACCCAAGCTGCTCAAGAAGCTTCACACCACCATTGACGACGCCATGGATACAGCGGGGCTTCCTCTGCTGGGGGTGGTGCCGGAAGATAACCTGGTCATGCTGTCCGCCAACCGGGGTCGCCCCCTGATCCTATGCTCCAACAAGGGGGCCGCCATCGGCTACCGGAACATTGCCTTCCGCATCGAGGGGCGGCGGGTTCCGGTTATGAATTGGTAAGCGTTGCGGCAAAGGGGCCTTCTCCCCTTTCCGCAATTTAAATTTCAACATGAAGGGAAGGGGTCTGCTTGAATATCGCGCTATTGTGCCATGACCACAAGAAAGAGCTGATGGAGCAATTTTGCCTTGCCTACTCGGGTATTTTGGCCAAGCACCACATTTGCGCCACCGACTCCACCGGACGGCTGGTAGCAGAGGCTACGGGCCTGCCCATTACGCTGTACCTCTCCCACGAACACGGCGGGAGCCAACAGATCGGCGCCCGCATTGCCTATAACGAGATCGACATGGTTCTTTTTTTTACTGACCCTCAAACCCACGAACTGGACGTGGACCTGGACTATATTACCCGGTTGTGTGACCAGTACAATATCCCCTTTGCTACAAATGTAGCCACTGCTGAAATGCTTATTATGGGTCTGGCCCGGGGTGATTTGGACTGGCGCGATATTGTAAAAACAGGGCATTCCCCCTTTCTCCCTTGACAGGGCGGGGATTTTAGAGTACGATTCTGCTGCGGGCGGTTTGCCGCCCGTTCAGACTGTTTGACCTACACCGCAAGGAACGGGCATGAGTAGCGGCACACCGCCGGACAGAGAGGAGCCTCTTGGCTGGAAGGGCTCTGCGGCAAGGCGCGGCGAAAGACGGCCCGGGAGCGGGGGCGGAGACGTCCACGGTCCCCTTCCCGTAACAGAAGGCAAAAGGGCGGCAGGAGGGCCTTCCCCTTGGGGAAGACTCCGCCGCTGAACATGGGTGGCACCACGAAGGCAGGCGCTTTCGTCCCGTGAGGTTTTCTCCCTGGGGGAGAATATCCCGGGAGAAAGCGTCTCTTTTTATAAAGGCTTATATCTGGCCAAAGGAAAGGATGTTTATACACATGGAGCGAGTAAAGGCACGGACCTTGTCCGGATTTATGGAGCTGCTGCCGGCCCAACAGGTCCAGTTCAACCGGATTAAGGATATTTTAGAAAAGACATACAAGCGGTATGGTTTTACTCCTCTGGACACCCCCGTTATTGAGGCCAGCGAGGTGCTGCTGGCCAAAGCGGGCGGAGAGACGGAGAAGCAAGTTTACCGTCTTACCAAAGGGGACAACGACCTCTCCCTGCGGTTTGACCTGACCGTGCCTCTGGCGAAATATGTGGCTCTGCACCAGAACGAGCTGGCCTTCCCTTTTCGCCGCTACCAGATCGGCAAGGTCTACCGGGGGGAGCGGGCCCAACGGGGCCGGTTTCGGGAGTTCTACCAGGCGGACATCGACGTGATTGGAGACGGAAGCCTGGACATCATCAATGAGGCGGAAATCCCCGCCATCATCTACCAGACCTTTACTGCCCTGGGGCTTACGCAGTTCCGCATCCGGGTAAACAACCGGAAGGTCCTGAACGGGCTCTTTGCCGTCCTGGGGCTGGAGGACCGGGCCGGGGACGTGATGCGCACCATCGACAAGCTGGAGAAGATTGGCGCCGAGAAAGTTGCCGCCATCTTGGTAGAAGATTTTGGGGTGTCTACAAATATCGCCGCACAACTTCTTGAGCTTTTGTCTGCGGAGGACCCCCTGGCGGCACTGAAGTCCTTCCGGGGAAAGAACGAACTGCTTGACCAGGGCATTGAGGAGCTTTGCACGGTGGTCAAGTACCTGGGCGATTTTGGCGTCCCTGCCGACCACTTTGCCATTGACCTGACCATTGCCCGGGGACTGGACTACTACACCGGGACGGTATATGAGACCGTGCTGCTGGACCATCCCGAGATCGGCTCGGTATGCTCGGGCGGCCGGTATGACAACCTGGCGGAATATTACACGGATAAGCAGCTCCCCGGAGTGGGGATTTCCATTGGCCTTACCCGGCTGTTCTATGTTTTGCAGGAGCAGGGGATGCTGAACGAGGACCTGCCCACCGCCCCGGCGGATGTTTTGATCCTGCCCATGACCGACGACCTGTCCCACGCCGTGGCCTTTGCCACTGCCTGCCGGGAGAAGAAAGTCCGGGCCCAGCTCTACACCGAGCCAAAAAAGTTCAAGGCCAAAATGAACTATGCCGACCGCACCGGCGTTCCCTTTGTGGCCTTCCTGGGAGAAGATGAGGTTGCCAATGGCGTCGTCTCCTTAAAAAACATGGTTTCCGGAGAACAAGAAAAGGTGGCCCTGTCAGAAGCCCCTGCTTGGCTGAAGGAAAAAGTGGCAACTTTAAATGTGGGATTTCCCATCAAAGAGTAAGGAACCTTCCTGAAAGGAGAACGTCTAAAACACTATTCTCAATAATAGGAGGCTTTCCACTATGAAACGATTTGCCGCTTTTTTTCTTTGCGCCGCCTTATGCCTGGGAGCGGGACAGGCCTTGGCCGCCGCTGAAAATCCCTTTCCTTCACAAAATCCCTACCCCGGCTATGCCGATGTGAAGGAAAACGACTGGTTCTATGACAACGCCAAGCTCTGCTACGAGATTGGACTGATGAACGGCACGGACGTGGGTTTTGAGCCCCATAGGGTTTTGACGGTGGCGGAGTGCGCCGCCATCGCCGCCCGGATGCGCCAGACCCTTACCGGAGAAGTTATTCCGGAGGTGAACCCCGCTGATTATGTGGTCAGCCCCGCGCCTTGGTGGGCCAAATATAAGGAATACCTCAACGCCGCCGACCCCACCCTTGCCGGAATTCTGGCCCACCCGGAGGAGGAATGCTCCCGGCACCAGTTCCTTCTGCTGCTGGATGTGGCCTGCAGGAACAGCGGACTGCTCTCCCCCATCAACTCCATCGCCGCCCTCCCAGACAGTGACGACGCTATGGTACTGACTTATTACAACGCCGGTATTTTGACGGGCATGGACCGGTATGGCACCTTTAACGGCAGCAAGTCCCTCTCCCGGGCAGAGGCGGCGGCTATGGTTTCCCGCATCGCCCGGAGTGAGCTGCGGCTGTCGTTTACGCCGGAGGACTACTCCTCCTTTACCGCCGCCTATCTGACCCCTGACACGGCGATGTTTGAAAACGGGCTTTCCGCCGGGGAGTACCTCACCGCCGTCAACAACGCCATCGCCGCCTGGGAAACGGCTCTGGGGGATGATTTCAACTGGCACCATGTTTGGACGGATGGAAAATCGGTATTGACCCATGTAAAGGAAGATTCCCTGACGGCTCTGGGCGTTACGGCGGAGACGGGCACACAAGCCTATCAGGATTTTGACGTGCAGGTCTACTACTCCCGGCTCATCGACCTGATGGGCGGACCCTTGGGATGATCTTATAGAATTCATATGGACAAAAGGAGCGCGGGATGAAAAAGAAACTGATTTGCGGGATTTTGAGCCTGGGGCTTTTGGTTCCTTCCGCCCTGGGCACGGAAAATTCGTTTTCCGATGTGAAGGAGGGCGACTGGTTTGCCCCTTATGTGGCGGTCTGCGCCGACGCGGGGCTGATGAAGGGCACCGGGGACGGAAAATTTAACCCCGGCGGCACCATTACAGTGGCGGAGGTGGCTACCATTGCCGCCCGGCTGCGGGAGAGCGCCACCGGGGAGGCTATCCCCGGCGTTACCCCCCAGCCGGGAGAGACGCTCCCCTGGTATCAGAAGTATGTGGGCTATCTGACCTCCAACGGCGTGGCGGTGACGGACCCTGCCAAAAACGCAACCCGGCAGGAGTTTTTTGATTTGCTCTCAGCGGTGACCGCCCCGGAGCAGCTTCCCGCCATCAACGCCATTACCGTCTTACCCGATACCAGCGATAAAAATGTGCTGGCCTTTTATAACGCGGGTATCCTCACCGGAGTGGACGATTACGGTACCTTTGCCGGAGACAGGACCCTGACCCGTTCAGAGGCGGCGGCCATGATCGGCCGGGTGGTCAAGAGCGAGCTGCGGCTGTCCTTTGTGCCCCAGGACAGAAACAGCGGGGCCGGACCCTCCTCCGGGCCTTCCTCCATTCCCGCACCCGCCCCCTCCGATGAAAGCCTGGGCGGAAATGTGGTGATGACAGTAAACGGGCGGGGCGTTACCCGGGACGAGCTGGTAGAATGGATCAATGCGGTGGCCTATCACACCGACTCTCTCCTTTATAACTACTACAAGGCCCGGCTGGACCTGAGCAATGGGGAAATGGCTCAGGCGGTGCTGGCGGAGGCCCGGCAGCAGGCCGCGGCCTACGCCCTTTTGGAAGGAAAGGCCGCCGAGCTGGGCTGCACGGTAGACGCCCTGCCCCAACGCCTGTTTCCCTCTCCCTCCGTTCAAGAGTTGGCTAACTATGTAAAGGAAAATGACTTGCTGTGTGCAAAGCACATTTTGGTGGCAGACGAACAGACCGCCCAGGCGGTATTGGATGGGCTGAAGTCCGTGCCCTCCCTGGACCAGTTCAACGCCCTGCTCTTTGTCTTTGGCACCGACCCGGGCATGAAGGAAAACGCGGACGGATATTTGTTTGGGCCGGAGGAGATGGTGGCGGAGTTTGAAAGCGGCGTCCGGGCTTTGGACTACGGGACCTATTCCTCTGAGCCGGTACAGTCCACCTATGGCTATCACATTATCTGGCGGCTGGACCCCCTGGAGCACCCGAACCTGCCGGGACAATACCAGGAGGCAGCGCTGGACTCCGCTTTGGAGGGCTGGCTGCAAAACGCCCAAGTCCAGGCCGATGAACAGGCCATTGCTCAAATTGATGTGGCGGCGACATACCAGGCCTTTCTGACGCAGGGCTAAGAGACTTTTGTGTTTCCAAAGAGTTATCTTTTCCTTATATATTACAATTAGGAGCTGATTTTCATGGACAACTGCAAGACCGCCTACCGTTCCCACAATTGTGGGGAACTGCGGATGGAAAACGTGGGGCAAAGCGTCACCCTGGCCGGATTCTTGGAGAATTTCCGGGAGGTAAGCGCCAACCTGGGCTTCGCCGTGCTCCGGGACCACTACGGGATTACCCAGGTGGTATGCGAGAGCGAGGAAATGATAAAGGCATTCAAGTCTATCAATAAAGAATCTACCGTGCAGGTCACCGGCGTGATTCGGGAGCGGGATTCCAAAAACCCCAAGCTGCCCACCGGAGATATTGAGGTCGTTCCCTCTGCCGTTACCGTATTGGGCAAGTGCCGCCACAATGAGCTGCCCTTTCGGGTCAACCGCAGCCGGGAGGCTGACGAGGCCATCCGCCTGAAGCACCGCTACCTGGACCTGCGGAACCCGGAAGTAAAGAAGAACATCATCCTCCGCTCCCAGGTGGTGGCCGCCCTGCGGTCGTCCATGATTGACCACGGGTTTATGGAGATCACCACCCCCATCCTTACCGCCTCCTCCCCCGAGGGGGCCAGAGACTATCTGGTGCCCTCCCGGAAGCACCCGGGCAAATTCTACGCTCTGCCCCAGGCCCCTCAGCAGTTTAAGCAGCTTTTGATGGCCTCCGGCTTTGATAAATATTTTCAAATTGCCCCCTGCTTCCGGGACGAGGACGCCCGGGGCGATCGCTCCCCCGGCGAGTTCTATCAGCTGGACATGGAAATGGCCTTCGCCAGTCAGGAGGATGTGTTCGCCGTACTGGAGGACGTGCTGCCCCCCATCTTTGCCAAGTACGGGGCCTATGATACCGCCTCCAACCCTCCCTTTATGCGTATCCCCTATCTGGAGGCCATGGAGAAGTATGGCACCGACAAGCCCGATCTGCGCATTGACCTGACGGTCACCGATGCCACCGAGCTGCTGGCCGATTGCGGCTTCGAGCCCTTTGCCCACCAGACCGTCAAGGCGGTGGTGGTCTCTGACTTTGAGGGGACCCGGAAGCAGATTGACAAGCTCTGCGCCGATGTGGAGGTCCAGGCCGGAAACAAGGCCTACTGGTTCCGCCTGGACGAAAATGGCGAGCTGGTGGGCGGCATCTCCAAGTTCCTTCAGGAGAACAAGCAGGCCGTTATTGACACCCTGGGCCTGAAGCCCAACACCTTTGTGGGCCTCTCCGCCGGGGCCAAGGGGGCGGCCCAGAAGACCGCCGGGGTCCTGGTGAAGATGCTGGGTGCCTTCTGTCCCAACCACATGAAGAAGGAGCAATACGCCTTCTGCTGGATCGTGGACTTCCCCATGTACGAGATCGGGGAGGAGAGTGGGGAACTGGAGTTCTGCCACAACCCCTTCTCCATGCCCGCCGGCGGGCTGGAGACGGTGGAAAAGGCCATCGCAGGGGAGATTGATCCCCTGTCTATCACCGCCGACCAGTACGACCTGGTGTGCAACGGCGTGGAGCTCTCCTCCGGCGCGGTGCG
>CANDEE010000025.1 GCA_947383685.1 uncultured Pseudoflavonifractor sp. | reverse complement strand
TCCTCCAGCATCCGGTCGGCGTTGCCGTGGTCGGCGGTGATGAGGGCTACGCCGCCCATCTTCTGGGTAGCTTCCACTACCTGTCCCACGCACTCGTCTACCGTTTCCACGGCAAGGCGGGCAGCTTCGTAAACTCCGGTGTGGCCCACCATGTCGCAGTTGGCAAAGTTCAGAATAATCACGTCGTACTCTCCGCTCTCAATGCGCTTAACGGCCTCAGCGGCCACCTCACGAGCGGACATATCGGGCTTTAGGTCGTAGGTGGGTACCTTGGGAGAGGGAATGAGCACCCGGTCTTCACCGGGAAATACGGTTTCCACGCCGCCGTTGAAGAAGAAAGTGACATGGGCGTATTTCTCGGTCTCCGCAATGCGAAGCTGGGTCAGGCCAAGCTGGGAGATATACTCGCCAAAAATGTTCTGGAGGCTCTCCTTAGGAAAGGCAATGACCACGTTGGGCATAGACGCGTCATAGGAGGTAGTGCAGACATAGTTGACCTTGAAAAAGCCCTTCTTCCGCTCAAAGCCGCTGAAGTCCGGGTCCACAAGGGTGCGGGTGATCTCCCGGGCCCGGTCGGGGCGGAAGTTCATGAAGATGATGCTGTCTCCCTCACCAATTTCAGCATTCTCCGCGGTAATGACGGGAACGACAAACTCGTCGGTCACATCGGCGTCATAGCTTGCCTGCATGGCCCCCACGGGGTCACCAATGAAGCGCTGCTCACTTTCGCCGTAGACCATGGCTTTGTAGGACTTCTCCACCCGGTCCCAGTTGGTGTCCCGGTCCATGGCGTAGTAACGGCCCGAGATGGTGGCAATTTGCGCTCCGTACTGGTCGCAGGTCTTTTTCATTTCCGCCACAAAGCCTTTGCCCGAGGTGGGGGGCACGTCCCGTCCGTCCATAAAGCAGTGGACAAAGATTTTTTTGCAGCCCAGGTCGTGGGCCATCTTGACGGCAGCCTCGATGTGGGTAATGTGGCTGTGAACGCCGCCATTTGACATAAGGCCGAAGATGTGGACGGCCTTGCCTGCCTCTTTGGCGGAGAGCATGGCGTCCTTGTAAGCCTTGTTCTCAAAGAAGGAACCGTCCTCAATAGCCTTGGTGATCTTGGGCAGGTCCTGGAACACCACCCGGCCCGCGCCAATGTTGGTGTGACCTACCTCGGAATTGCCCATCTGACCGTCCGGCAGGCCCACGTCCAGGCCGGAGGCGGACAGCTTACAGCCGGGACACTCGGCAAACACTTTGCCCAGGAAGGGCTTCCGGGCATTGGCGACGGCGTTGCCCGCTATCTCATCCCGGAGGCCAAAGCCATCCATAATAATTAAAGTAGTAGGTGTTTTACTCATAGAGAGAAAACCTCAATTCTTAAAAATCGCATTGTCACGCTACGCAAGTCTCTGGCTGCCGCCTTGCTTTCCCTCCGACTCGGGCTGGTCTTCGGGTCACTCTGTGACCCTCCGCTCGCCCTCGCTTCGATCAAAGCACGGCGGCAGAGACTTGTTTCGCGCTTCTTAGTCCTGATTGGCGGCGTTGACAATGTCCATAAGCTGGTCGGGCTTCAGGGCCGCACCGCCGATCAGGCCGCCGTCCACATCGGGCTGGCTGAGCAGCTCATAGGCATTCTTGGGATTCATGGAACCGCCGTATTGGATGGTGACGGCACGGGCCACACGGGCGCCGTACAGCTTGCGGATAACGGTGCGGATGTGCTCGCAGACCTCCTGGGCCTCCAAAGAGGTGGCAGTCTTTCCGGTGCCGATAGCCCAGATGGGCTCATAGGCAAAGACCACGTGGCGCATCTTCTCGGCAGGCACGCCGGCCAGAGCGCACTTGACCTGATAGGTAATAAGGTCCAGCGTGACCCCCAGCTCCCGCTGCTCCAGGCTCTCGCCTACGCAGACGATGGGCCTGAGGCCCGCCTCCAGGGCGGCCTTTACCTTCTTGTTGACGGTAAAATCGGTCTCGTTGTAATACTGGCGGCGCTCGGAGTGGCCGATGATGACATACTTGACGCCGATGTCCTTGAGCATTTCGGGGGACACCTCGCCGGTAAAGGCGCCGGTGGACTCATAGTGGCAGCTCTCGGCGCCAATGGACACCCGGCTGTCTTTAAACATCCGGATGGCGGCCTGGAGGTTCACATAGGGAACGCACAGAACGACCTCACACCACTTGGGACGGCCCAGCAGGGGCTTGAACTCCTCAGCAAAGGCCTTGGTCTCGGTCAGGGTCTTGTTCATCTTCCAGTTGCCGGCGATGATGGTCTTACGGTATCTTCTATTCATTGGTCAATGCTCCTTAAAAATATTTATATAACAGCTCATTGTCATGCTGCGACCCGGCCTGGGCGCTCGGTCGCTTTCCCTCCGACTCGGGCTGGCTTGCTGGCCGCCTTGCGGCCCTACGCCTGCCCTCGCTCCAGTCAAAGCTCCCTCGCAGGCCGTGTCCCCGCACTCCTTACGCGTCCAGCAGGCAAGCCACACCCGGCAGCTCCTTGCCTTCCATAAACTCCAGGCTGGCGCCGCCGCCGGTGCTGATGTGGGTCATCTTGTCGGCGTAGCCAAGCTGCTGTACGGCAGCCGCACTGTCGCCGCCGCCGATGATGGTAATGGCGCTGGTCTTGCTGAGGGCCTCAGCAACCGCCTTGGTGCCCACGGCGAACTTTTCAAACTCAAATACGCCCATGGGTCCATTCCAGATGACAGTGCCCGCATCGGCCACCGCGTCGCAATAGAGCTTCACGGTCTCGGGGCCGATGTCCAAACCCTCCCAACCGTCGGGAATTTCCCCGGCCTTGACCACCTGGCTGTTTGCGTCGGGGGCAAACTTGTCAGCACAGACAGTATCCACAGGGAGCAGGAGCTTCACACCCTTCTGGGCTGCCTTGGCCACCATCTCGTTGGCGTAATCCTTCCAGTCCTCCTCCAGGAGAGAGTTGCCCACCTTGCCACCCTGGGCGGCGGAGAAGGTATAGGCCATGCCGCCGCCGATGATAATGGTGTCGGCAATTTCCAGCAGGTTATTGATAACGCCGATCTTGGAGGAGACCTTGCTGCCGCCCAGGATGGCCACCAGGGGACGCTTGGGAGCGGCCAGGGCACCGCCGATGACCTCCAGCTCCTTCTGGATAAGGAAGCCGCTGACGGCGGGCAGGTAATCGGCTACCACCGCGGTAGAGGCGTGGGCACGGTGAACGGCGCCAAAAGCGTCGGAGACATACACGCCGTTTTCGCCGGTCAGAGCAGCCATCTTCTTGGCAAGCTCAGGATCACCCTTGGTCTCGCCCTTCTCAAAGCGGGTATTCTGGAGAAGCATGATCTCGCCAGGCTTAAGGGCGGCGGCCTTGGCGGTAGCGTCGGGACCCACCACATCGTCGGCCAAAATCACGCTCTTTCCCAGCAGCTCGCCCAAACGGGCGGCCACAGGCTCCATCCGCAGCTCCTTGAGAGACTTCTGCCACTTCTCCTCGGTAAGGGTAGCAGGGTCCTTGCCCTTCTCCGTCTGCTTCTTGACCCACTTGTCAAAGCTGGCGACGGGCTTGCCCAGATGGGAGCAGGCAATGACGGCGGCGCCGTTGTCCAGCAGATACTGAATGGTGGGCAGAGCGGCCCGGATGCGCTTGTCATCGGTGATGACGCCGCTTCCGTCCTTGGCGAGGGGCACGTTGAAGTCACAGCGGAGCAGGACCTTCTTACCCTTCACGTCTACGTCTTTTACAGTCTTCTTGTTGTAGTTCATGGCGTTGACCTCCTTTTTACATTGGCTATTAGGTTGTTTCGGCCATCTCCCCCGTGGGCTTGAGCCCCTGGAAACCTGTTTGGCGCAGGGCCTCATAGGCGAGGATGGCCACGGAATTGGAAAGATTGAGGCACCGGGCCTCCGCCCGGATGGGAATGCGGATACAGCGTTCGGCATGGGCAAGACGGAATTTCTCTGGAAGGCCCGCCGGCCCGGTGCTGGTTCCGGTTTCCTTCCCAAAAAAAAGCCAACAGCCGTCCCGGAAACAGACCGAGGGGTCCGCATAGCTTTTGACCCCCTTGGCGGTAGCCAGCCAGATGTCCTCCGGCCGCTCCGCTTCAAAAAGCTCCTCCAGACTGTGCCACACGTGGAGATCCACCAGATGCCAGTAGTCTAGTCCCGCCCGCTTTACGGCCTTGTCGCTGATATCAAAGCCCAGAGGCTCCACCAGGTGCAGGCGGATGCCTGTTGCGGCACAGGTCCGGGCCACATTGCCTGTGTTGGGGTGGATTTGAGGCTCCACAAGAACAATGTTGAGCATAAAACCGCCACCTCCGGGAAACTGCTGTAGGACAGGGCTTTGTCATTCGCAAAGCGTATTGTACCCCATTTCCCCGATAATTTCAACCAAAATTGGATGAATTTAGAAATTTTTGTAGGGTTTTTCTTTCTCTTGTCAAAACTTTCACATCCAGGACTTCCAATTCGTACATTTTCCCCAAAATGCTTCGGCAAAAGAGAATTTTTTTGTATTTCTTCTTGTTTCTTCCGCCAAATATGATATGATGAAGAAATCGATACAGTCAAAGGGGACGACCATACTATGGACAAGCAACGCCTGGTAATTAAGGTGGGGACCTCTACTCTGCTGCGGCAGGGCGGAGGGGTCAATTTTCGGGAGATGGACGCTCTGGCCAGGGTGCTTTCCGACCTGAAAAATATGGGGCACGAGGTCATTCTGGTGTCCTCCGGCGCCATCGGGGTCGGCACGGTGAAGCTGGGCCTTTCCAAGCGCCCCGGCGAATTACGCCGCAAGCAGGCCGCCGCCGCTGTGGGCCAGTGTGAGCTGATGCACCTCTATGACAAGTTTTTTGGTGAATACGGCCAGACCGTGGCCCAGATTTTGCTCACCGACGCCGATGTAGACGACCCCCACCGCCGGGAACACCTCACCGGCACCTTTGACGCTATTTTGGACATGGGGGTCATTCCGGTGGTCAACGAAAATGACTCGGTATCCTCCTCCGAAATTGAGACCGGGCAGAAAAAGGTGCTGGGCGACAATGATACCCTGTCCGCCATTGTAGCGGGGCTGTGCCGGGCCGATCTGCTGGTGCTTCTCAGCGACATTGACGGCCTCTACGACGCCGACCCCCACAAGGACCCCAGCGCCCGGCTGATTCGCCGGGTGGAGGACATTTCCCCGGAAATCGAGGCTCTGGGTGGAGGAGGCGGCACCCAGTGGGGCACGGGGGGCATGGCTACCAAGCTTACTGCCGCCAGACGGGCCATGGCACACGGCATCGATATGGTTATTACCAACTCAGACAAGCTGGACGCCCTCTACGACATCGTGGAGGGAAAGGATGTGGGCACCCGGTTTGTAGCGGCGGAGAAAAATATGGAAAGGTGGAGCGCCTATGTCCATGACCATTCTTGAGGCCCAGGGTCTGGCGGCAAAAAATGCCGCCAGGAAGCTGGCTGTCACTGGAGAGGGGCTGAAAAATGCCGCCCTCGCCGCCATGGCGGACGCCCTGATTTCCCGGCAGGGAGAATGGCTTGCCGCCAACGCCGCCGACCTGGAGGCCGCCCGGGCCGAAGGGATGCGGGAATCCCTGCTGGACCGGCTGACCCTGGATGAAACACGCATTGCTGGGATTGCCGAGGGGATTCGGCAGGTCCGCGCCCTCCCTGATCCCGTAGGACAAGTGGTAAAAACCACCTTGCGGCCCAACGGATTGAAGCTGGAACAGCGGCGGGTGCCCCTGGGAGTGGTCGGTATCATCTACGAGGCCCGGCCCAATGTGACAGTGGACTCCGCCGCCCTCTGTCTGAAATCGGGTAACGCCTGCATCCTCCGGGGAGGCAAGGAGGCCTTTCGCTCCAACAAGGCGGTCACCGCCATTTTGCGGGACGCGCTGGAATCAGTGGGTCTGCCCAGGGACTGCGTGGCTCTGGTGGAGGATACCAGCCGGAAGTCTGCCGGCGAGATGATGAACCTGACCGCCTATCTGGACGTACTGATTCCCCGGGGCGGCGCGGGACTGATCCGCTCGGTGGCGGCAAACGCCCATGTTCCCGTTATCCGTACGGGAGAAGGGGTCTGTCATATCTATGTCCACGCCGGGGCTAATTTGGACATGGCAGCCCGGATCCTTTATAACGCCAAGTGCTCCCGGCCCTCCGTGTGCAACGCCGCCGAGTGCGTGCTGGTAGACAGGGCTGTGGCGGAGGATTTTCTGCCTATGGCCTGGGACCTTTTACAGCAGAAAAACGTAACGCTTCACGGCGACCCGGAAGCCAGGCATATTCTGGGGGACTTTGTGATTCCCGCCACTGGGGAAGACTGGGACTGCGAATATGGGGACTATCAGCTTGCCGTCAAGGTGGTGTCCGGCCCGAAGGAGGCCATGGATTTTATCGCCGCCCACGGAACGGGTCACTCGGAGGCTATTATTACCGAGAGCTACTCCACCGCCCGGCAGTTCTGCGATGGAGTGGACGCGGCGGCAGTGTATGTAAACGCCTCCACCCGGTTTACCGACGGCTTTGAGTTCGGCCTGGGAGCGGAAATCGGCATTTCCACCCAAAAGCTCCATGCCAGAGGCCCCATGGGATTGGAGGAGCTGACCTCCACCAAATATGTGGTATACGGAAACGGACAGATACGGGAATAACCGCATCTGTTGAATCAAAGAGAGGCCTGTCCGAATGTCGGACAGGCCTCTCTTTTTGCTCTTTCATGGGGCAAGGGCGGTAATTTCCTCCGTGGCGTAATTTTTCCCGTAGAGCACATCGTAAACCAGGTTCCGCCATACCGCCACCGTTTCCTCCGCCTCCTGGGGCGTCTTCTCATAGGGGACGCCGTCCCCTCCCACAAAGAGCCGGGGACGGTAGAGAAGAACTTCCTCCGAGGCCCGGTCCACCCACTGGAAGTAGAGGGGCCGCTCCACCCCTGCCCAAGAGAGAATCTTTGCGCCCAAAGTCGTACAAGATATTTCCTCCGGCACGTCCAGCTCTGCGTCATAGTTGTTCCAGACCAGGAAAGAGGTGGAGTGCATCTTCTTCATTTCCTCCGGTCCCCAGTCCTGGCTGTTGCTGCTGGTACAATAACCCAGGGCAGTATAGAGGTTGTCCTCCTCGGTGACGTAAAGCCCCGGCAGATGATCCCCCAGAAACACCACGATCACCGGCTCCTCCTGCTTGGAAAAGTAGTCCAGTAGCTCTCCCAGAGCTACGTCCGCGTCCCGGAGGCCGTAGGCCAGGGAGTCCATAACCTCCAGCCCCCATTGGTTCAGAACGTCGCATTGTATCCCCAGATTGGAGGTATCCCCCCAAAACTTTCCCACGTGATAGGGGGGATGGTTTTCCATGGACAGGCCATAAAGGAAGATGGGGCTGTCCCCCTTGGCCTCAAAGCGGCGGATCAGCTCCTGGGTCAGGCTGTGGTCGGAGAGAAAGCCCCCCGCCTCGTGAGAACCCTTGGGAAAATCCTGCTGAAACACCGTCTGCTCAAAGCCCACCGCCGGCAGGTTGACGCTCCGGTTGTAGAGGCTATCGTTGTATGTATGGACCATCACAGTGCTGTACCCGTTGCCGGAGAATGCTTTTACGATGGAAGGAACCCGCTCGTAGACTGTGGGATCGGAAAGGGTGGTATGGCTCTCCCCCGCCCCCAGAAATGCGGAAGGAATCCCTGTCAATATCTCCATCTCCACGTTGCCTGTTCCCCCTCCGTAGGTATTGGAGAGGAAGGTCCCCGAGGGGTAAGCCCTGCCCAGAGCGCGGAAATTCAGAATAGGGTCATGGGAAAAGGTGAGGTTGGGAAGCTCCGTCACATCAAAAAAGCTCTCACTGACGATCAAAACCACGTTCGGCTGGAACGTCTGCTGGGGTGTCGGCTCCGCGTCGGCCTCCAACTCCAGAAGGATGCGGTTCAGATTGTCCTCAGTATAGTCCCCGGGCTCCGACATGACGCTCTGGACTCCCGCGCTATACAGACCCAGCAAAAGGCCCAGCCTGTCATTACGTCCGGCCTGAGTTTCCCCTTCCTCTCCAGAAGCAAAGGCCCGGAGGGGTGCTGTAAGCAGGGCCAGGGCCAGAACCACTATCACCGCTTCACAGCCCACAGCCCGGTACCGTCCAGGGGCCAGGGCACGGCCCCAGTAGAGAATTCCCAAACAGAAAAGGAAAAGGCCCAAAGTGACAATCGCCGGAAGGGTACCCCTTCCCCAGCTCATGCCCGGACGGAGGAATCCGGCAATGGCGCCCGCCTCTCCCGCCATGGAAAGATCGCTGATGAGGAGGGGCACCCCGTTGACCAGCTCCTTTACGGTACTGACCACCGCCAGGACCGTTATGGGAAGGGCGGAAAGCAGCACTGCCCAGAAGGGTCTGCCAAAGGCCAGCAGCAGAGCCAATTCCGCCAAGAACAACAAAGCGGCAGTGAGGAGGGCAGCGGGCAGATGGTTCCAAAACCAGGAAAAAGTCCTATCCACAGAACGGAGGGTAATAAGCTGGCAGCAGAAGGTGAGCAGCAGCGGAGAGAGCAGCAAAAGAAGTCCTCCCAGCCTGCGGCGGAATTGCGGCCCCCGCCAGGAGCGGGGCCAGGGCAGACGACTGATCCACCAGGACAGGCTCCCGCCCAGCTCCCGAAATCCCCGGCCTACGCTGAACCAGTATTCCCGCAGCTCCCGCCGCCAGTGGCCCGCCTGCTCCGGGAGAGAGCGTTTGGGGGTATGTTTTCTCTCTTTCAGCCTCATTCTTCCCGATTCCTTTCCGCTGTCCGCAGGCATATAGCGACCGCATAATGGCATATTCACTATAAATCAAAAAAATGCATCATACCACAAACCCGGAGGACCGTTGTGATATAGGCAGTGCAATTAGAAAAAATAGCCACTTGCGGCTATTTTACCATGACCGTCGAAAAATGGCAAAGGATTCTTTTGCAAAAAACAACAGGCCCCGAGAGTAATCTCGGAGCCTGTTGTGGAATCAAAAAATCAATCGGCCAGAGGAGAGGGAACCCCGGACAGACGGACCATGACCTGAGCCAGCTCAGCACGGGTCAAGGCCTTCTGGCCCATCATGTCGCCCTTCTCGTTGCCCACCATCAGGCCTTGGGCGTTGGGAGCATAAGCGTTCAGGATAGCCAGTGTCTTTTCCCGGTTAATAACGCCGTCCTTAAACTCACCCGCAGCTTTGTAGAGGCCTTGCTCAGCGGCCCAGGCCAGTGCAGGAGCGTACCACTCCTCGCCTTCCTTGGCGGCCTCCTTGTTGCCGGCGGCATTATAAAGGGTCTGATAGACAGTGGCCTCCGTAATCTCAGCCAAAGCGTCAAAGCCCTTGTCAGTGCCCTTCATCAGACCAGTGTCCAGAGCCTCCACAGCGGCGGCATACCACCACTCCTTCTCGTTCAGGTCAGCGGGACGGTTGATGATATTGATACGACCCTGAGCCTCGGCGTACTTGTCGGCGGTGACCTTACCGGACAGGCTCTCCACGATATAGTCGATGAGGACCTTGTTGTCCAGCATGACGCTGTCCTTCAGCAGCTTGGCGCCCTTGAACATCACAAAGCCGTCGCCACCGTCCTTGAGCATATAGTTGTGGGAAGCCACGGTATAGGTTTTCTTCAGGTCCAGGGGCTTGCCGTCCACCAGCACGTTGGTGACGCGGTAGGCTCCCTCTACCCCCACAAACTCGTTTTTGTCGTTCACCTTCACAGAGGAGGGAATGCCGCAGTTGATGTCGTAAGTCAGACCGGAAACCTGAAGGAATCCGCCGCTCTCCTCGGGATAAAGGCGGGTGCCCAGCTCCAGGGCGTCCAGAATGGTCTGGCCGGTGACTTCCACCAGGCAGCCCTCGTTGCTGTAAGGATGGACGTTGATAATATCGCCGTAGGTGATGTCTCCCACCTGGATGTCGGCCCGGATGCCGCCGCCGTTAACAAAGGCTACATCGCCGCCCAGAACAGTCCGGTAGGCGTCAGCGCACAGGTCGCCCAGGTTGGTCTCGCCGCTGCGGACCAGACGGTTTCCGTCGGCGTCCTTGGTAGTCAGGAGGACCTCAGAGGTAGCTACGACCTCCTTCAGAACCTTGTCAAACTCCGCATTGACGTCGGCCACGAACTTGGCCACAGCCTCATCCTGCTCGGCATAGCCGCTGACCTGCTCGTGGGTGATCTCCTTGGTCTTGGTGTCAATGACGATCTTTCCGATGTTGGCAAGCTTGGTGCCGGTCTGGACCAGCATCACGTCCTTGCCGTCCTTGTTCTTTACGGTCTGCTCAAAGGCCTCGTGAGAGTGGCCGTCCACCAGCACGTCGATGCCGGTGGTGTTGGCGGCTACGGCGCTGGACTTCCATTCGTCGGTGGTGCCGTTCTCGCCCAGGTGGCCAACAGCCACTACGTAATCGGCGCCCTCGCCCCTGGCGCCGTCAACAGCCTTCTGAACCGCATTGTAAAGGTCCTTGCCGTTGTTGCCCTCGCTAAAGCTGTAAATATACTTACCGTTTCCATCCTGGAAGTAGGTGGGAGTGGACTTGGTAAAGGCCTCCGGGGTATCAATACCCACAAAGCCCACCTTCACATCGCCGTAGGCAACCACCTTGTAAGGCTCAAAAATGGGCTGGCCCTTCAGGTCGGTGAAGTTGGAGCAGATGTAGGTGTACTCGGCCTTCTCCTTGGCCAGGGACAGGAAGTTGTCCATGCCGTAGTCAAACTCATGGTTGCCGGGCACAGCCAGATCATAGCCGGCCTTGTTCATAATATCCACCAGATAAGAGCCCTTGGACAGGGTACCAATGGGGCCGCCCTGAATGGCGTCGCCGGCGTCCACCAGGGTCACGTTGCCCTTGCCGTACTGGGCCTCCATTTCAGCCTTGTAAGCGGCAACTCCGGCATAGCCCATGGCTGTGACGGTCTTTTCGCCAGTCTCCTTGTTCTCCTTCACGGCCTGGTCAATTTGGCAGTGAACATCGTTTGTATGGAGAATGACAATCTTGCCGGTTTCCGCCGCCCCTGCGGCGGTGCGGGGTTGAATTTCCTTAGCGGCCAAAGCGGGAGCCGCCAGGGCCGCCGTCATGGTCAGGGACAGGACAAGGGACAGGAGTTTTTTGCTGTTCATGTCTTTTCACCTTACCTTCCAAAATATTTGGTGCGTCACGGTTCCTCGATAACTATCGTAAATTGTAACAAAACGGTGACAAAATTACAATACTTATTGAAAATAAATTCAAAAGAAATCAATGGAAAAGCGGTCCCTCTTGCAACCGTGCTCTTTTTATGGTAGTATAATCAACACGCCGCAGAAGGAACTCCACTGTGCGGCGCAAAATCAAAATTACAAGAATGTAAGGAGAGTTGCACAATGAACAAAAAATTTGGTGCGCTGTTGCTGACACTGGCTATGGTGCTGAGCCTTGCCGCCTGCGGCGGCAAAGAACCTGTCGCGGAAAGCGCAACCCCCGCTCCCGAGGAGACAACCACTCCGGCCCCTGTGGAAACGGCTACCCCCGCACCCACTGCGGAGCCTACTGCTGAGGCCACTGTGGAGCCTACCGCTGAGGCTTCCATCGAGCCTACCGTGGAGCCTACCGCTGAGAGTGTGATGTCCGTTGCCACCCCCACGCCTGAGGCTAAACCGGAGCCCACTCCTACTCCCGCCCCTACGCCGGAGCCCACTCCCGAGCCGACTCCCGAGCCTGCGCCCAAGACCTATAAGGCTGGTACTTACACCGGTTCCGCCCAGGGCTTTGGCGGCACTGTTACCGCTACCGTCACCGTGGATGACGATAATATTACCAACGTGACCCTCACCGGCGACAGCGAGACCCCCGCCATCGGCGGAGCCGCATTGGATACGCTGGCCGCCAACGCCAAGGCCAAAGGAGCCAGCATGGACGGCGTGTCCGGCGCTACCCTGACCTCCAACGGAGCCAAGGAAGCTGTTGCCGCCGCTCTGGCCCAGGCCAAGGCCTGATTTCTATACAGCACTCACCAGTAAAAAACCGGTCCGGCGAAGATTCTTCTTCCCGGACCGGTTCTCTTTTTATAAAAGGCAAAAAATGGGCGGAATATATTTTTTATAAGTAATTTACAAATGTCGAAAAATGTCGTATAATGTTTTTGTCCATTTTTACAGTTCCAAACAGAAACGGAAAGGAGAGAATGTATCATGAAGAAACGCATCACAGCCATGGCTCTGGCCCTTGCCATGGTCATGGGAACAGTCGCTCTGGCGGCCGGGGCAGAGAAGACCATCTCTGTCACCCCCATGAACATGACCATCAACGGCCAGGAGGTCACCCCCACCAAGTCCAACGGCGCCCCTGCTGAGGTGTTCGCCTACGAAGGAGCCACCTACGTGCCCCTGCGCTACCTCAGCGAGCTGCTGAACATTGAGGTGGAGTGGGACAAGAACAATCCCAACACTGCCGTTCTGGTAAACGTGCCGGGCTTCACCGCCCCTCCTGCTTCTACCGGATCTAAGGCCGGTACTTACACCGGCGAGGGCCAGGGATTCGGCGGTACTGTGGTGGCTACTATTACCACCGACGTCAACGGCAACATTACCAATGTGACGCTCACCGGCGACAAGGAAACCCCCGCCATCGGCGGTGCGGCACTGGATACCCTGGCCGCCAACGCCAAGGCCAAAGGAGCCGATATGGACGGCGTGTCCGGCGCTACCCTGACCTCTAATGCTGCGAAGGCTGCCGTAAAGGCCGCCCTTGACGCTGCCCAGGGCGCTCAGGCTTCCGTGGGAACCGCCTCTCTCCCCGCTCAGGCTGACGTTGTTGTCATCGGAGGCGGCGGCGCTGGTATGACCGCGGCCCTGAAGGTCAAGGAGGCGGGAGCCAAAGTGGTTCTCCTTGAGAAAGAGGCCCGCCTTGGCGGCAATACCTTGCTGGGTTCCTCTGTGTTCAATGCAGCCGGCTCCCAGCTCCAAAAAGATGCCAAAATCGAGGGCGCTACTCCCGAAGCCTGGGCTGCCAAGCTGGGCAAGAGCAACGCCGCCGCCAAGCCCGAAGCTCTTAAGGTCTTGGCGGACAACAGTGGTGCTGCCGCCGATTGGTTGGCCGGTACCGGTATGGACTTAACCCGCCTGTTCAATGTCTTTGGTCACGGTCCTGCCGATGGCTCCGCCCCCGGCGTGAAGATCGTGGAGGCCATGTCCTCTACTATGGACGCCAAGGGAGTAGAATATCATCTGAACGCTCTGGCCACAAAGGTTCTCCGTGACGCCTCCGGAGCTGTATGCGGCGTGGAGGTCAACGGAAACCACACCATTAACTGCAAAGCCGTCATCTTTGCCAGCGGCGGCTTTGGCGCCAATGCTGACCTCATCAACGAGTATGATCCCCGCTGGGAAGGTTTGAGCTACTCTTGTTCTTCCTGCGCCACCGGCGAGGGTACCATTGTGGCCCGTGAGGCAGGCGCCAGCCTGACCAACATGACCAATGTAAAAGTTAACCCCACCGCTTACTATTTTGATGCTAACACCTGTATGTCCGTTGCTCCCCTGCGTATCAACGGCTGTATGATGGTCAGCCACGCCGGCGTCCGCATTGTCAACGAGGAGGGCGCATACACCCCCAACTCTGAGGCTATCGTGAAGAATGGCGGCGAAGTCTACATGATCTGCGACCAGACCCTGCTGGATAATGTGGCTGCCATTGCCAGCTATAAGGACAACGGCTACCTGGTGGAGGCCAACACCCTGGAGGAGCTGGCCGATAAGATCGATGTGGACAAGGCTGCCTTCCTGGAAACCTGCGCCAAGTTCACTTCCTATGCCAAGGACAAGAAGGACCCTGACTTTGGCAAGCCCAATTTCACTACTGATTTGACCAAGGCCCCCTTCTATGCCATGCTGGCCAAGCCCGCTGTTCAGGGCACCTTTGGCGGTATTACCACCAACCTCAAAGCCGAGGTACTGGACACCAGCGGTAATGTGATCCCCGGTATGTACGCTGCCGGCGAGTGCGCCGATGAGGGCACTATGGGCGAAGGTCCTCTGACCGTTAACGTGGTTTTCGGTACTTTGGCTGCTGAAGGTGCGACCAGCTACATTAAAAAATAATTCTCTTTTCAAACGCTGACCCGGCGGAGAAAATCTCCGCCGGGTCAGCGTTTCTTGAAATAGGCTTTCAACCCTAAAAATATTCGAAAAAATTCATGTAGTAATTTACAAAACAGCAAAATAGCGGTATAATAATTTTGTTGCTTTTGGTGAAAAACCAAAACTATAACAACAAAAAAGGAGAGAACGTACATGAAGAAACGCATCACAGCCATGGCTCTGGCCCTTGCCATGGTCATGGGCACGGTCGCTCTGGCGGCCGGGACAGAGAAAACCATCTCTGTCACCCCCATGAACATGACCATCAATGGCCAGGAAGTCACTCCCACCAAGTCCAACGGCGCTCCCGCCGAGGTGTTTGCCTATGACGGTGCCACCTACGTGCCCCTGCGCTACCTCAGCGAGCTGCTGAACATTGAGGTGGAGTGGGACAAGAACAACCCCAACACCGCCAAGCTGGTAGGGGATAACCTGAAGGTTCCCACTGCCGGTGGTGACGGCACTTACTCCGGCAAGGGACAGGGCTTTGGCGGCGAGATCACCGCCACCGTCACTGTGGCCGGCGGCAAGATCACTGCCTGCACCCTGACCGGGGCCGGGGAAACGCCCGCCATCGGCGGGGCCGCCCTGGAAAAGCTCCAGGCCCAGGTCATCGCTGCGGGCAGCGCCGCCATTGACGGTGTCTCCGGCGCCACCATGACCACCTCCGGCGCCAAGGCCGCTGTGGCCGACGCTCTGGCACAGGCTACCGGCGCCGCTGCCGCCACTGTGAAGATGAAGCCCGGCACCTACACTGCCATGGGCAACGGCTTCAGTCTGACCGAGAAGGTGCCCGTCACCGTCACCGTCAGTGAGGACAAGATCACCGACATCACCATCAGCGAGGACTGCGCCGAGACCACCATTATCCTGCGGAACGTACAAGAGATGCTGGTGCCCCGGATGCTCGAGGCCCAGTCCGTGTCCGTCGACGCCGTCACCGGCGCCACCGCCACCTCTAACGCGGTCAAGGCCGCCGCTGCTGACTGCGTGAAGCAGGCTCTGGTGGCCGGGGGCTCCAAGGAGAGTGCTCTTGCCGCGTTCCAGGTCCCCTCTGTCAAGGCCAACGCCGGCAAGAAGGAGACCCTGGAGGGGTATGATGTGATCGTCGTGGGCGTGGGCGGCGCCGGCACCATGGCCGCCGTCAGTGCCGCCGAGCAGGGCCTGAAGGTCCTGGCTGTGGAGAAGGCTGCCAAGATCGGCGGCACCTCCGTGGTGGCCTCCGAGCCCATGGTCATCAACCCCACCAAGTTCCAGAAGGAGCACAATAAGGGCAAGAACTACATCGACAAGGCCGTTATGCGCGACGCCTGGCTGAAGTACACCACCGACGTCAACGGAGTGCAGAAGGCCAAGGAGGAAGTGGTGGACGTCCTGCTGGACAACTCCGGCGATATGCTGGACTGGCTGGTCTATGACCACAACTTTACCTTCGGTCTGCCCCGGGTGGGCTTCACCGCCGCCGACGTGTACCTGTGCCGCTACAACTATGTCTCTGACGGCATCAGCTCCAATGACCGCCGCACCGGGACCCAGGCCATGTACGACAGCATCATGGCAGAGTACGCCGATATGGGCGGCAAGCTCATGCTGGAGACCGAGGGCACCGAGGTCATCATGGAGAACGGCAAGGTTGCGGGCATCAAGGCCGTCAATCTGGTGGACGGCACCGAGTACACCATCAAGGGCAAGGCCGTGGTGCTCTGCACCGGCGGCTTTGCGGGCAACAACGATATGGTGGACCAGTACGTGTCCCAAAACAAGTTCTACGACTTCTCCACTCCCGGCGGCTGGGGCCTTTATGGCATGTATCAGAACGACGGCAAGATGCTTGCCTCCTCCATTGCCAACGGCGCCGCCACCTATAATATCTCCATGCCTCCCATGGTCCACAACACCGCCACCCCCGTCATCCTGCGGGATTACGAGGTGGTGAAGGTGGATGGGACCAACGCGGTCACCGGCCGCTCCGCCACCCAGTCCCTCAACGATATTCCCCAGATCATGTCTCAGGCCGCCAATATTCTGGTGGTTGGCAACGACGGCAAGCGTCTGGTGGACGAAGCCAGCATGGGTATGCTGGGAAGCTGGATGAACGGCCGGGAGTTCTACGCCATCTGGTCCTCCACCCAGATTGACGATGTGAAGGCCAACGGCTTCAAGTATGTCTCCACCAGCCGTTACCTGGGCCAGGGCGGCGTCTCTGTGGGCAAGCCCATGCCTGAGATTTATGATGTGCTGGCCGCCGGTGAGAAGGCCGGGATCGTTTACAAGGCCGACACGCTGGCCGAGCTTGCCAAACTGGTGGGCATCCCCGCCGAAGGGCTTGAGGCCACAGTAAAGACCTACAACAGCTACTGCAAGGCCGGTGAGGACAAGGAGTTCGGCAAGAAGGCCGAATATCTGGACGCCATCGGTGAGGGTCCCTATTACTGCGTAGTGGGCGCCCCCTACTGCTACGCCACTGTGGGCGGCCTGGAGGTGGACGAAAACCTGAACGTGGTCAACACCAAGGGTCAGCCCATCCAGGGCCTTTACGCCTGCGGTGAGGACAGCCTGGGTTGCCTGATGTCCGACGACAAGGCTTACGTCACCTTCGGCGGCGGTGCTCAGGGTTGGGCGCTGACCTCCGGCTACTATGTGGGCAAGATTCTGGGCAAGACCCTGAAGTGATCTCTCAAAAAAACTTTGATTTGGGGACCGGCGGAAGAAATTTCCGTCGGTCCCTTTTTATTTGCTGAAAAAGGAAATAATTGGAGGTTTAGGGTGAAAAAATTACAAAAAATAGTTTACATTTCCTAACAACGGAGGTATAATGACCTCGCCCATTGAGGCAAATGCACTAAAGTGTAAAGGAGAGAACGCTATGAAGAAAAGAATCACCGCCCTTGCAATGGCCTTTGCCATGGTTATGGGAACGGTTGCCTTGGCAGCCGGCGCAGAGAAAACCATCTCTGTTACTCCCATGAACATGACCATCAACGGCCAGGAAGTCACCCCCCTGAAGTCCAACGGGGAAGCCGCCGAGGTATTTTCCTATGACGGCGCCACCTACGTACCCCTGCGCTACCTCAGCGAACTGCTGAACATTAAGGTAGAGTGGGACAAGAACGCCCCCAACACCGCTAAACTGGTCATGGACAAGATGACCTATACCGCCAGCACCACCGGCCACAACGCCCCCATTACTGTGGCTGTCACCATGGAGGGCGACAAGATCGCCAAGGTGGAAGTCCCCACCGAAAACGAGACCATCGGCGTAGGCAAGGTGGCCATTGAGATGATGACCAAGCGCATCGTGGACGAGCAGAGCCTGGCCTGCGACGTGGTCACCGGCGCCTCCATCACCAGCCGGGCCATTCTCCGGGGCGCTACCCAGGCCCTGAAGGACGCCGGCATCGACACCTCCGCTCTCACCAAGGCCCCCGAGAAGACCAAGGCCAAGGACGCTGAGTACACCGCCGACGTGGTGGTGGTGGGCGGCGGCGGAGCCGGCCTGGCCGCTGCCATCTCTGCCGCCCAGCAGGGCGTCAAGGTGGTGGTCGTGGAGAAGCTGGACATTCTGGGCGGCTCCACCAACGTATCCGAGGGTGCCCTCAACGCCGTGGACCCTGAGCGCCAGGGTGCCCAAGGCATCAAGGACTCCGTGGAGGAGTACATCAAGACCACCTATGAAGGCGGCCACAAGGTGGGCAACATGGACCTCATCAAGTATCTGTGTGAGAACTCCATGGACGCTGTGAAGTGGCTGGAGAGCGTGGGCGTGGAGTTCAGTGATACCATTGGCGCCGCCACCGGCTCCCTGGGCAACCGCAGCCACTACCCCGCCGCCATGAAGTCCGGCAACTGCTATATTCAGGTCTTTGAGAAGGTCCTCACTGACATGGACAACGTGACCATTCTCAAGGGCACCGAGGCCACCGAGCTCATCACCGCCAAAAATGCCGTCACCGGCGTGAAGGCCACCGGCAAGGGCGGCGAGACTGTGACCGTCAAGGCCAACAAGGGCGTCATCATCGCCACCGGCGGCTTTGGCGCCAATAAGGAGCTGCTGGGCGAGTCCAACACCGGCGTGTGGTCCCACGTGGACGTGACCAAGCTGGGCTGCACCAATATGAACCTGTCCGCTCAGGGCAGCGGCATTGAGATGGCCCAGGCCATCGGCGCCAGCGTGATCGGCATGTCCGACATCCAGCTCCATCCCTGCGGAACTCCCGGCACGGGCCTCATGGAGAATATCCGCACCTCCGGCTATAACCGGATCTTTGTCAACCTCAAGGGCGAGCGCTTTGTCAACGAGGGCGCCGGCCGCGACACTCTGGCTCAGGCCATTCTGGATCAGGAGGGCCAGACCTACTGGATCGTGGTGAACAATGTTCGCTTCCCCAGCCGTGATTGGGTGGATGCTTATGGCGGCACCATTGCCGGCATGGTGACCCAGGGCGTGGTCGTTGAGGCCGATACTCTGGAGGAGCTGGCTGAGAAGACCGGCATGGACGCCGCCAAGCTCCAGGCCTCCATTGACACTCACAACGCCGTAACCCGGGGCGAGAAGGAAGACGAGTTGGGCTTCAAGCCCAGCACCTCCGAGGTGGAGCTTACCACCGGTCCGTGGTACGCCTGCAAGAAGGTACCCACCGTCCACCACACCATGGGCGGCCTGGAGATCAACACCAAGACCCAGGTGCTGGACACCAAGGGCAACGTCATCAAGGGCCTTTACGCCGCCGGTGAGGTCACCGGTGGTATCCACGGCTCCAACCGTCTGGGCGGCAATGCTATTGCCGACTGCATGACCTTTGGCCGTGCCGCCGGAGCAAACGCTGCCGCCGGCAAATAAGCTCAGTTTTCAAACCTCATATCAGGACCCGGCGAAGAAATTCTTCGCCGGGTCCTTCTTCTTCCGTTGGAAAAAATATTGGCAAATAATATTTTTATATTTTTAGAAAGAATTGATTTACAAAATTCCTCTGCCGATGTATAATGCCTTTGTCCTTTTTATAACAAGCTCCAAAAGTATAGTTGTAAAGGAGAGAACGTACATGAAGAAAAGAATCACCGCCCTCGCGCTGGCTATCTTTATGATCATGGGCACGGTCGCCATTGCGGCCGGGACGCAGAAGAACATTACTGTCACCCCCATGAACATGACCATCAATGGCCAGGAAGTCACTCCCACCAAGTCCAACGGCGCTTCCGCAGAGGTGTTTGCCTATGACGGCGCCACCTATGTGCCCCTGCGCTACCTCAGCGAGTTGCTGAACATCCAGGTGGATTGGGACAAGGACAACCCCAACACTGCCGTTCTGGTGAACGTGCCGGGCTTTACCGCCCCTACCACTGGCAAGGTCTACACCGGTGAGGGCCAGGGCTTTGGCGGCACCATTAAGGTTGCCGTGACCCTGAACGGCACCAAGATCGAGAAGGTGGAGGTCACTGAGAACAGCGAGACCCCGGGCATTGGCTCCGTGGCTGTTGAGCGGCTCCCCGGCAAGATCGTGGAGGCCCAGTCCACCCAGGTGGACGTTATCACCACCGCTACCCTGGCCAGCAACGGCATCATTGAGGCCGTCAACGCCGCGCTCAAGAGCGCTGGTATTGATCCCGCCACTCTGGTTCCCGGCGCCGGCAACACTAACACCAACACTCCCTCCACCAAGGACGCTGACGTGGTGGTTGTGGGTGCCGGCGGAGCCGGCATGACCGCCGCCATCACCGCTGCCAAGGCCGGTAAGAAGGTCGTCCTGCTGGAGAAGCTGTCCCTGGTAGGCGGCAACTCCACCAAGTCCACCGGCGGCATGAACGCTGCTGATACCAAGTATCAGGACAACTATGAGTTTAAGGAGAGTGCCGGACTGGAGAAGACCCTCTCCACCGCCGCTACTACCTATCCCGAGCTGAAGAACCTGGTGGCCACTGTCCAGAAAGAATATGACGCCTGGAAGAAGGCCGGATCCAAGGGCTACTTTGATTCCGTCAACCTGATGATCCTGGACACCATGGTGGGCGGCAAGTGTGTCAATGACCTGAAGCTGGTTGAGACCCTGGCCAAGAACTCCGCTGACGGTGTTGAATGGTTGGCCGGTATCGGCGCCAACCTGGACAATGTGGGTGCCTTTGGCGGCGCTTCTGTTAACCGTATCCACTGGCCCAAGAACGCTGAGGGCAAAAAGACCAACGTAGGCGCCTACATCGTTCCCATTTTGGAACAGGCCTGCAAGGACGCTGGTGTGGAGATCGTTTTCGATACTCCTGTTGACGAAATCATCATGAAGGATGGCAAGGCCGTGGGCGTGAAGGCTTCTTCCACCGGCCTCACCGTCAACGCTAAGAGCGTGGTCCTGGCCACCGGCGGCTTTGGCGCCGATCTGAAGAAGGTCGCTGAGCTGAAGCCCGAGCTGGACGGCTTTGTTACCACCAACGCCGCTGGCGCTACCGGCGACGGCATCAAGATGGCTGAGGCTGTCGGCGCCGCCACCCGGGATATGGACCAGATTCAGATTCACCCCACTGTGGAGCAGAAGACTTCCGCTCTGATCACCGAGGGCCTCCGGGGCGACGGCGCTGTCCTGGTCAACCAGGAGGGCAAGCGTTTCTGTGATGAGGTCGGCACCCGTGACGCTGTCTCTGCCGCTGAGCTGGCTCAGACCGGCGGCTATGCCTATCTGATCGTGGACCAGAAGATGGTTGACGCTTCTGCCACCATCCAGGGCTACATCAAGAAGGGCTTCACCGTCCAGGGCGACACCTACGAGGCTCTGGCCAAGGAAATGGGCGCGCCGGAGGCTACTTTGGCCGCTACCATGAAGGCTTGGAACAAGTGTGTGGCTGACAAGAAGGATGCTGAGTTTGGCCGTACCAGCTTCACCAATCCTCTGGATACTGCTCCTTACTACGCCATCAAGATTGCCCCGGGTATCCACCACACCATGGGCGGCGTGGTCATCAATACAGAGGCTGAGGTCCAGACCGCAGCCGGCAAGACTATCCCCAACCTGTATGCGGCTGGTGAGGTCACCGGCGGCGTCCATGGCGCCAACCGTCTGGGCGGCAACGCCGTGGCTGACATCGTTGTTTTTGGCCGTATCGCCGGTACCAACGCTGCGAAGAACGCGAAATAAGCCTACTCTATTGAGCTTGTAAGCAAAGTAAAAGCCGCTGCGACTTATCAAGAAGTCGCAGCGGCTTTTTTACATCTAAAAACCAGAAATTCTTTTTCAAAGGCTTCCCCGGTTTTCTTTTTTATTTTGTGGCCCAGTTGCCTGTGGCCGCCGCCTTCAGGTAGGCGTTGACAAATCCGTCCAGGTCCCCATCCATAACAGAGCCTATGTTGCTGGTCTCGAAATTGGTCCGCAGGTCCTTCACCATCTGATAGGGCATGAACACATAGGAGCGAATCTGGCTGCCCCACTCGATTTTGAGCTGGACGCCCTTCAAATCGGAGATTTTTTCCGCCTTTTCCTGCATTTGAAGCTCCACCAGCTTGGCCCGAAGCATCTTTAAACAGTTGTCCTTATTCTGGAACTGGCTTCTCTCCTGCTGGCTGGCTACCACAATGCCCGTGGCCTTGTGGATGAGCCGGACGGCTGAAGACGTCTTGTTGATGTGCTGTCCACCCGCGCCGCTGGCCCGGTAAACCTGCATTTCATAGTCTTCCTCTTTGATCTCAATGTCCGCATCCTCCGGAAGGTCGGGCATTACCTCCACCGAGGCAAAGGAGGTCTGCCTTCTGGCGTTGGCGTCAAAGGGGGACACCCGCACCAGGCGATGAACGCCGTGTTCCCCCCGCAGGTAGCCGTAGGCGTTCTCTCCTTCGATCATGATGGTAGCCGACTTGATGCCCGCCTCGTCCGCCTCCTGGTAATCCATGATCTTATAGGTAAAGCCCTTCCGCTCGGTCCAGCGGGTATACATCCGGTAGAGCATTTGAGCCCAGTCTTGGGCCTCTGTACCGCCAGCGCCGGGGTGAATGGTCAAAATTACATTGGAACTGTCATACTCCCCGGTCAGAAGTGTGGACAGCCGGGCATCCTCCATTTCCCCTTCCAGCTTGGCGTAGCCGTCTTCCAACTCAGGAAGCAGAGAAGCGTCCTCCATTTCGTTGCCCATTTCGCAGAGGGTCAGCAGGTCGTCCCATTCCCGCTCCCGGCGCTGCTGGCTCTCCAGCTTGCCCCGGAGAGTGTTCATCCGCCGGGTGGCCTTTTGAGACTTTTCCAGGTTGTCCCAAAATCCTTCGCTGGCGCTTTCCGACTCCAGCATATCCAGCTCACGCTTAGCTGCTTCCAGGTCCAGGGCCTGAGCCAAATCATCCAATGCGGGCTTCATGTTATTCAATTTTACCTTGTACTCATCAAATTGAAGCATCATTCTCACTCACATTCTGAAAAATCATTGCTTCTTATTATATCCAAAGGTTTCCAGCTTGTAAAGGAAAAGATGTAACAGACTGTGGTAAATGGAAATTTTTTCCTTTCTGTGGAATTTTCCCTTGACACGCTCCATAAGCTATGATATAGTAGTTAGGCACTTGAAAGACCCGTGCAGCCATGCCGGAGTGGCGGAATTGGTAGACGCCCGGGACTTAAAATCCTGTGTTCCTAACAGAACGTGCCGGTTCGACTCCGGTCTCCGGCACCACTATATCGCGGGGTAGAGCAATTGGTAGCTCGTCGGGCTCATAACCCGGAGGTTGCAGGTTCAAGTCCTGTCCCCGCAACCAGAAAAAGTCTGTAACAGTAACGGTTACAGACTTTTTATTTTGCCCGATAACGGGCTCATAACCAGACCACCCGGGCAGAACAGCTGCCAGCAGGTGAACACCTGCGGCATCAGACTGTCCGGGTGCTTTTTTGTTGCCGAAGTTGCGGATGGGAGGTACGCACAATGCATGATAGCAGCAGACGGAGGCTAAAAGTCAAGAGAAATTTGCAAAAGTCAAGAAAAATTAGCACCCTGCACAA
>CANDEE010000024.1 GCA_947383685.1 uncultured Pseudoflavonifractor sp. | reverse complement strand
CTACACCCTGAACTACACTCTTTCCCTACACGACGCTCTTCCGATCTATGAGCCGCTCATATTCCCGGCGGGCCGTTGCCCCGTGGGGCAGGGAGAGCCGGGCGGAGGGGTCCGTTTTACGGCACAGGTCCCAAATGGCCTCCAGGTGGGCGGCGGAGCAGTCTGAGTCCCCGCCGGTGAGGGCGCTCCAGAGCTGCCGCACCGCCCGGATGGCAATGGGGCGGGGGGCCTGGGCGATAAGGTGGGCGGGGAGGGTTACCTGTCCGTCCAAAACAAGAGCCTCGGAAGAAAGTTTAGCCGCCTGGGCGCTTAAATAGTCATTGTCCTCCCGGAGAAACCGGGCGGTGGCGGCGGCAGACTGGGAAAAACGGGGGTTCATGTCCCGCAAAACGGGCATGACCTGGCAGCGGAGACGGTTCCGGGAATAGGATTCATCGGAGTTGGAGGGGTCCTCCCGGTGGGGAATGGCGTGCTCGTCCAAATAGGCCAAAATCTCCTCCCGGGTGAGGTGCAGCAGAGGACGGACAATATTTCCCCGCCTGGGGGGGATACCTGTCAGGCCTTGCAGGCCCGTGCCCCGGATCAGATGGAGAAGAATGGTTTCGGCGTTGTCGTCGGCATTGTGGGCAGTGGCGATAAGGGCGCAGTTCTCTGTTCGGGCTGCCTGGTCCAAAAAGGCGTACCGCAGGACCCGGGCGGCTTCCTCAATAGAGAGACCTTCCCCTTTGGCATAGGCCGCTACATTGCCCCGGCCTACGGTCAGGGGGATATGCCACCGGGTGCAGATGTCACGGACAAAGGCCTCGTCCCCGTCGGAGCCCTCCCCCCGAAGCTGGTGGTTGAAGTGGGCGGCGGTGAGGACCAGGTCCTCCCGCCGGGAGAGAAGGTGGAGCAGGCACATGGAGTCCGCCCCGCCGGACACGGCGCAGAGCACCCGGGAGCCGGGAGGCAGAAGGTCCTCGCGCACGTCAGTATTCCTCATGCCGCCTGTCGATAGAGGCAAAGGTGGTAAACTCGGGCAGCCATTGCAGCTCCACAGTCCCTGTTTCGCCGTGGCGGTTCTTGGCGATGATGCACTCGGCCAGGTTCCGGTCCTCGGTGTCCGGGTTATAGTACCCGTCCCGGTAAAGGAACATGACGATGTCCGCATCCTGCTCGATGGCGCCCGATTCACGCAGGTCGGAGAGCATGGGCCGCTTGTCCGAGCGGGACTCGTTGGCCCGGGAGAGCTGGGAAAGGCAGAGAACGGGGACCTGCAGCTCCTTTGCCATGATTTTCAGGGAGCGGGAAATCTCGCTGACCAGCTGCTGGCGGTCACCGTAGCGCATATTGCCGCCGGCAGAGGTCATCAGTTGAAGGTAGTCGATGACCACCAGGCCCAGGTCGTTCACCCGTCGGCACTTGGCGTTCATATCGGCTACCGACAGCATGGGATTGTCGTCAATCAGGATTTTGGTCTGGCTCAGAGAAACGGCGGCGGCGGCGATTTTGTCCCAGTCGTCCTGGTTTAGCCGCCCTGTGACCAGCTTTTTCAGCTCCACAAAGGACTCGTTGGCCACCAGGCGCATGGCAAGCTGCTCCCGGCTCATTTCCAGGGAGAAAAAGACCACGGATTTGCCGGAAAATTTTCCCGTGTGGAGCAGCATATTCAGAGCCATGGAGGTTTTTCCCATGCCGGGCCGGGCGGCCAGGAGGATCAGGTCAGACTGGTTCAGGCCTGCGATGGCGTTGTCCACATCGGGAAAGCCAGTGTCCAGGCCGGGGACGGCGGAGCCGCTGGCGGACAGCTCGGTCAGCCGTTCGTAGAGGGATTCCAGAACATCGGAGATTTTTTCCAGGCCCCTGGAATTCCGGCCGTTGCTGATGTCGTAGATGCGCTTTTCAGCGGTCTCCAGGGTTTGTTGGGCGGTGGCGGAGCCTTCCTGGACCATGGCGGTGATGCCGCCGGCGGTGTCGGCTACCTTCCGGAGCAGGGACTTGTCCTCCACAATGCGGAGGTACTCGTCCACATTGGCAGAGGTGGGGGTGGTCTCCATGAGCTGCTTGATATACTCATAGGTGGTGTTCTCGTTATAGACCCCGTCCTGCTTCATTTTTTCCATGAGGGTGATGGGGTCGATGGTCTGAGAGTAGTTAAACATGGAGCAGATGGTCTCAAACAGCTCCCGGTTCTGACGGAGGTAGAAGTCCTCCGGTTTCAGACGCTCGATAATTTTGGGGATGCACCGCTCGTCAATGAGGGCGGAGCCAAGCACCGCCTGCTCCGCCACCACGGAATGGGGCATCTGGCGGGAAATCAGCTCGTCCATGAAATCACCTCCTGATCGTTACCGGAAAGGGAAAGCGCCTCCCTGTGGGTGGACGTCTTATTCCTCGCACACTACCACATTGATGGTGCCGGAAATTTCGTAGCCCAGCTTGCACTTGAGCTGGTAAGTACCAAAGGACTTGATAGGGTCCGCCATGACGATTTTGGTCTTGGCAATGTCGTAGCTGAACTGGGCTTTCAAAGCGTCGGAGACCTCCTTGGAGGTCACGGAGCCAAATAGCTTGCCGCCGTTCCCGGCCTTGGCAGGGATTTTTACCATACAGCCCTTCAGCTTTTCTGCCAGGTCCAGGGCGGCGGCGCGCTCGGCGGCCTCCTGGGCCAGACGGGCCTTCTCTTGCTGCTTCATGGTGTTCAGAGCCTCCGGAGTAGCGGCGGTAGCCAGCTTCCGGGGCAGAAGAAAGTTTCGGGCGTACCCGTCGCTGGCCTCAATGAGCTGTCCCTTTTTGCCCTGACCCTTTACGTCCTGCAAAAGAATGACTTTCATGGTAACAAACTCCTTTATATCTGAAAAATAATGGATTATTGGCTTTCGCAATAGTGGTCGATGGCGTTTTGAAGCTCCGCCAGCACCTGGTCCACCGTCTTTTCCGGAATCTGGGCCCCGGCCACGGCGGCGTTGCCGCCGCCCCCAAGGGCTTCGGTGATGACCTGGACGTTGACATCCCCGGAGCTGCGGGCCGACAGAATGACCCGGCCGGCATCGTCATCGGGGAAAAGGACAAAGGAGGCGTTGACGCCCGAAATGGTCAGCAACTCATCGGCGGCCTGGGCTGCGGTGACACGGTCCACTGGGTGGAAAAGAGCGGATACCGCGATCCCGTTCCGGTACATCTGGGCTTCCTTTATGATTTCGTACCGGGAGATGGTCAGCTTCAGGTCGGACTTGAAGAAGCGGCGAACCTCGGTGGTGTCGGCCCCGGCCCGGCGGAGGAAGGCGGCTGCGTCAAAGGTCCGGGAGCCGGTGCGGATGGTAAAGTTTTTGCTGTCCAGTACAATACCCGCCATGAGAGCCTCCGCCTCCCGGCGAATCAGGTCTTTGGGGTCCAATACGTATTGCAGAAGCTCGGTACACAGCTCCGAGGCGGAGGAGGCGTACGGCTCGTGGAAATTCAAGGCCGCCCCCTCGATGTAGCTGGCGGCGCGGCGGTGGTGGTCAATGACCGCCACCTTGTTTACCGCCTCCAAAAGATCGGGGGATAGGACCTGCTCGGGCCGGTTGGTATCCACCACCACCAGCAGGGAGCTGGCATCGGCGGCGACCAAAGCATCGGTGGGGGAGAGAAACACCCCCTCGTATTCCGGGAGGGCCGCCAGCTCATTCACCAGCCGCTCGGCGGGGTTGGAGTTGGGGTCCCGGAGGATGTGGGCGCTCACGCCCCGCTTCCGGGCCATGGCTACGATGCCGGCGCCGGGACCAATGCAGTCCATGTCGGGGAAGGAGTGGCCCATAACAAATACCTGGGAGGCGTCGCCTATCAGCTCGTAGAGGGCGCTGGCCATCACCCGGCTCTTTACCTTGGTGTGCTTTTCGGTTTCGCTGGCCCGGCGGCCGCCGTAGAATTCAAAATTGAAGCGGTTCTTCACCACCGCCTGGTCGCCGCCCCGACTGAGGGCCATTTCCAGGGCCAGCGAGGCATATTGAAAGAGGTCGCCATAGCTGTCGGCGTCCCGGCCCGCACCAATAGACAGGGTAACGGGCAGACCGCTGGGATTTACCACTCCGCGGACCAGGTCCAGTACGTCAAATTTTTGCTCTAAGAAGGAAGGCAGGAACTCCTCCTCAAAGAGAAACAGGTAGCGGTCCCGGTCATAGCGGCACAAAAGTCCCTGGGTGGGGGAGGTCCACTCGTCCAAAATCCGGTTGATGTCGGAGAGCATGGCGCTCTTTACGTTGTCGCTGACGCCCCGGAATACCTCGTCATAGTTGTCCAGATTCAGCAGGGCCACCACCGGGCGGGAGGAATAGTACTGGTCCCGGAGGGAGGAGAAGTCGGTTACGTCCACCCAGTAGGTGGTAGCCAGGAAGCTCCGCTCCCCCTTGTCGCCGGTACGGACCAGGTGTCCAAAGACCCAGAACCGCCGCTCTCCCAGCCGGACCTCGGTGGGGCACTGGGTCTTGCCCTCCATGAGCCAGCGGGGGTCAAAACCGGGGGCCGCCTCGGTGACCTTCCGGTCAAAAAGGTGGTCCCGCTCCCCAGTGATTTGGAGGAACCGGTCATTGGACCAGATGACCTCCTCGGTGTCGGGCTGGAAAATGACCATGGGCAGGGGGGCGTTGACCATGGTGTCCTTGGCGGCTACGTCCATATTGGTGCTGATGTTGTCGATGTAACTTAAAATTTCCCGCTTTCGCACCTCGTTACCGCGGCGAAAGTGGACCAGCAGGATCAGAACGATGATTCCCTCCACACAGGCCAGCGTATACTGCCCCGCCAGAGCGGTGACCAGAGCAAAGGTAGCAAGAAAGAGAAAATAGAGCCGAAAACTGGGCTCCAGCAAGTGGGCAAGGCCCTTTTTTCGCAAGACGGACACCTCCTTTCCAGGGGCGGAGATTGAAAGGGATATAGATAAAAGCATGATAGCACAAAATGGGGAGAAAAACAAGAGGGCGGCGCAAACGCGCCGCCCTCTTAAGGGGAGGATGGAAGGGGCAGGGGAATATACCGGGACGGTAGGGGTTACTTCTTTTCTTCACCCTTTTCGTCAGTAAAGATTTCCTTGGTGCTGGCGGCAAGGCCTGCCAGGCCTTGAATCTCCGAGGGGATGATGAGCTTGGTGGCCCGGCCGTCGGCGGCCTTCTGGAAAGCTTCCAGGGCCTTCAGCTTTACCACCTGGTCGCTGGGGGCGGCCTGGGTCAGGAGCTTCAGGGCTTCCGCTGTGGCCTGCTGTACCTTCAGGATGGCCTCCGCCTCACCCTCGGCCCGTTTGATGGCGGCCTCCTTGGCGGCCTCGGCCTTCAGGATGAGGGACTGCTTCTCACCCTCGGCCACCAAAATCTGGCTCTGCTTGGTGCCCTCGGCCTGGAGGATGGATTCCCGGCGCTCCCGCTCTGCCTTCATCTGCTTTTCCATGGCGTCCTGAATTTCACGGGGCGGGATGATGTTTTTTAGCTCCACCCGGTTGACCTTGATGCCCCAGGGGTCGGTGGCCTCGTCCAGCAGGGCGCGCATTTTGGAGTTGATAATGTCCCGGCTGGTGAGGGTCTGGTCCAGCTCCAGTTCACCAATAATGTTACGCAGGGTGGTGGCGGTCAGGTTCTCAATGGCGGACATGGGATGCTCCACGCCGTAGGTGTAGAGCTTGGGGTCAGTGATGGCAAAGTAGAGCACCGTGTCGATCTGCATGGTCACGTTATCCTTGGTGATAACGGGCTGGGGGGCAAAGTCCACCACCTGCTCCTTCAGGGAGACCACCTTCACGATGCGGTCAATGAAGGGAGCCTTAAAGTGGGGGCCTTGAGTCCAAATGGTGTGGAAGGAGCCCAGGCGGGTGATGACATAGGCCTTGGACTGCTGGACGATCTTGAAGTTGAGGGCGGCAACAAGTACCACCAAAAAGCCCAGAAGGGCAAGGATGATTTTCATATAGATGGGCATAAAGCAAACTCCTTTCTAAAGTGAAACCTATGCTTCGGGGGTCACAAACAGCTTGACTCCCTCAATGCGGTCAACGGTGACGGTGGTTCCCTCCGGAATGGGGGAGCCGTCCTCCGAGCGGGCAGTCCAGGCCACGCCAAAGACTACCACGGCCCCTTTTCCGTTCAGGTTGTCAATGGCCTCCGTGACCACCGCCTGCCGCCCAATGACCCGGTCGGCGTTGGTGGGCACCACCGTGGGCAGTACATACTTGCGGGCCAAAGGCCGCAGCACCGCCATGGTGATAAGGGACACCACCAGGAATAGGAAAATTTGGAACCAGATGTTGGCGGTGAAGAAGGTGCTCAGCAGCGCCACAAGGGCTCCCGCCGCAAACCACACCGACACCAAACCAACCGTGACTGCCTCTGCAATGGCAAAAAAAACCAGCAGCGCCAGCCACATAACGCTTGGTAACCAAGGCATGACCATCAGCTCCTTTCTAATAATAACCAGCTGGCTTCCTTGGTACGAATTTATTATACCACACGCCGTCAATATTGTCAAATATTTAACGTTATATTTTTAACGAAACTTTCTTATTGTCAAGTGACAAGGGTCTTTCTTAGGGTGCATATCATGCGCCTGCCACCTCCCGAGTCCAAAAATGGGAAGACAAAAGAATCTTCCCTCTGTGGCAATTGATTTATGTATAGTCTTGTGCTATACTTTACCAAAGCGCCACCGTAGGTATACCTCAGGCGGATCAGGGGAAAATCCCACAGGTTTTCTGTGTTTATCATATAGATACTGAAATGGAAAGGGGTTGTTCATTATGATGATGAAGGATATTCGGAACGACACAAACCGGAGGGCAACCCTAAGTTAACCCTCCAAAATGATGGAGGAAAGCGATGAACAATATTGCCTTAAAGAAGATCGACGAATCAAATTTTCTTGATTGCTTTAACTTAAGGCTTGCAGCGGGGCAAGAGAGGTATGTTTCAAATCCTGTTCGCAGTCTCGCACAAGCGTATGTCTATTACAACCAATGCATGCCATTTGGGATATATGCGGAAGATAAAATGGTTGGATATGTAATGGTTATCTATGATTATGAGGAAGAAGTATATAATATTTGGCATATGATGATCGATAGCGCTTTTCAGAGGAAGGGGTATGGGAAAGCTGCATTGCGGGAAGTTCTCAAATACATTGCCTCAAAGCCTTTTGGAAGGTCCAAAACCGTTTTGCTTACCTGTAATCCCGAAAATGAAGTGGCATATGGACTATACCGCCAAATTGGATTTACGGAAACCGGCAGAAGCGATGATGACGAATGGGAATTGGGTATGACACTATAAAGCACATATCATTCTGCTGGCCGCATCCCTAAGAAGGGCAAAGACGGAGCGCATCATGCGCTCCGTCTTTGCCCTTTTCCCGAAAAATTTAAGGCAAGTATACCACCGGAAAGGGCTGCCGGCTAAAAGGAGAGCCGATGGAGCCCCCGGAGAGAAAAAGATTGCCAAAGGTGGGGAACGGCGGTATAATAAAATGATGTCCGCCAAAATTCGGGAACTTTTTTGGAATATTTCTCGTCTGAAAAAGAAAATGAGAAAGGAGGATCGCCCATGGCTCAATTTGACCTAATCTCTCCCACCCTGTTTGGCCTGGAGGGGGTCTGTGCCCAGGAGCTGAAACGGCTGGACGCCCAAAACGTCCGGGCGGAGAACGGGCGGGTGCTGTGGGACTACACTCCCGAAAGCCTTGTCCGGGCCAACCTGTGCCTGCGGACGGGGGAACGGGTGCTGCTGCGGCTGGGCCGGTTCTCCGCTCCCGATTTTGACGCCCTATACGATGGGGCCAGGGCCTTACCCTGGGAGGATTTTATTCCCCGGGACGGAGCATTCCCCATCCGGTGCCGGACGGTAGGCTCCAGACTGACTTCTCAGCAGCGGTGCGTGGCGAATCTCAAGGCCGCCGTGGGAGACCGGCTGGGGGCGGCCTACGGTTTAGAGCATATGCCGGAAACCGGGGTGGAATATGCCATCCGCCTCTTTATTATGGACGATATGGCGGAGCTTTATCTGGATTCCACCGGCCCCAGCCTTCACAAGCGGGGCTACCGGGCCATGAGTGTGGTGGCTCCGCTGCGGGAGACTTTGGCTGCCGGGATGGTATTGCTGTCCCGTTACCGGGGGAAGGACCCGCTCCGGGACCCCTTTTGCGGCTCGGGAACCATTCCCATCGAGGCCGCTATGATCGCCAAAAACCGCGCCCCTGGCCTGGACAGGAGCTTCTCCGCCCAAAAGTGGGCCTGGGTTTCCTCTCAGCTGTGGCTGGAGGAGGCGGACAGGGCCATGGATTTGGAGTATGATGGAGAGTACGACATTGAGGGCAGCGACATTGACCCCAAAGCGGTGGAGCTGGCAAGGGATAACGCCGTCAAGGCCGGGGTAGAGGACCTTTGCCGTTTCCGGGTGGCGGACGCCACCAAATTTACGCCCCCGGAGCCGAGGGGGAGGGTGGTCACCAACCCGCCTTATGGGGAGCGCATTTTGGAAAAGCGGGAGGCCGAGGACCTCTACGCCGCATTTGGAAGGGCGTGGCGGGCTGTGCCGGAGGGGTGGAGCCTGAGCCTGCTGTCCTCTCACACGGAGTTCGAGCGGACCTTTGGACGGAAAGCGGACAAGAAGCGGAAGCTCTATAACGGACGGCTGAAATGTGACCTGTTTCAATACGGATAAGGGGGCGGGGACATGAAAAAGAGAGACAGACTGGCGGCGGCATTGCTGTCGTTGAGTCTTTTGGCGGCAACTCCCGCGGCCCGCGCCTACACCGTTTACGGATACAGCGAGGGAATGGCTCAGGTAGAGGAGGATGGAAAGTGGGGCTTTGCCGGAAGCGGCGGAGAGGTGGTTGTCCCCATCCAGTACCGCTCGGTGGTCTCCTTTTCCCTGGGGATGGCGGCGGTGAATCTGGACGGCAAGCTGGGGGTCATCCGTCCCGACGGGGAATATCTGATTGAGCCGGAGTACGACACCCTGATGCCTGCGGGTTACGGACTTTATATGGCCCAGCGGGGGGACGACTGGGGCGTGGTGAGTATCCTGCCCTACACCAATGGGGCGGGGGAGGAAACCAACGAGGTCTACCCCATCAGTTATGTCAGCGTGGAGCTGGGGACCAGCGGCGGGTTGGACGCCCTTATTTTGACCTCCAAAGGAGGTGGGCGAACGGTGGCGCCCCTTTTCCAGATTCCCGGTGTGCTCGGTGAGCTGGGGGTGGAGGGCAGCCAGTTCCCCCTGACCCGGGGGAGGCTCCCCGCCTTTGACGACGTGGACCCCAAAGACTGGTTTGCCCTGTGGGTGGATATTGCCTACAATACGGGTATTATGGAGGGTACAGGGACCAGCACCTTTGAGCCGGGACGGGAGGTGACGGTGGCGGAGGCCCTCCAGATGGCAGCCAACATGGACAGCCGCCACAAGGGAGACAACTTTCATACCACCGCCCATGTATCCACTCCCTGGTATACGGATGCTGTGACCTATTGCCTGGCCAGCGGTATCATTTCGAGGGGGCAGTTTGACGACTACGAGCGGCAGATCACCCGCCGGGAACTGGCCCAGGTGTTTGGGGCCACTGAATTGGCCCGGAGCCTGCCCCAGAGGAACAATCCCGTCCGGGTGATGGCGGCCGTCCGGGATGTGAAGGCTATCGACCCCGCCGCCGGAGCCGTCTATGGGCTTTATACCAAAGGAATTTTGACCGGAGTGGATGAAAAGCTGTCCTTCCGGCCTGACTCGGCTGTGACCCGCGCCGAGGCCGCCGCCTTGGCGGCCCGTCTGGCCCGGCCCGAGCAGCGGGTGGACCTGTTCTGATGCGGCACGTATTCATTATTAACCCAGTGGCGGGACCCAGGAACAGCGCAAAAGCCCTTCTGGACCGGGTGGAGAGGGCCTTCCCGGACGGGGATTTTGAGGCCTATACCACTCAGGGAGCGGGGGACGCAAAGCGGTTGGCCATCCGGGCCCTGGAGCCGGGGGACCCGGTGCGGCTCTATGCCTGCGGCGGGGATGGGACCCTCAACGAAGTAGTAAACGCCGCCGCCGGGAAGGAATGGGCGGCAGTGACCAACGTGCCCATGGGTACGGGAAACGATTTTCTGCGCCTTTACGGAAAAGAGGGTAAGAAAAGGTTTGCCGAGGTGGCCTTGCTGAAGGACGGTCCCCAGGCGGCGCTGGACCTGATTGACTGCAACGGCCTTTTGGGGCTGGATGTGGTGTGTGTGGGGGTGGACGCTCGGGTTGCCGCCGATGTCCACCGCTTTAAGCGGCTTCCTTTGGTGGGAAAAAAGGGCGCCTATATCCTTTCCCTGATTGCCACGGTTCTGAAGGGGATCACCCGGCCTATGGGTGTGGAGATGGGACCTATCCACCATGCGGGGCCTACCGCGCTGGTCTGTGTGTGCAATGGCCAATATTACGGCGGCGGGTTCCGGCCTGTGCCCGAGGCCCGGCCCGACGATGGGGTGTTGGACGTTCTGCTGGTAGGGGATGTGACGCTTTTGGAATTTGCCCGGTGCGTGGGTAAGTATGCCGCGGGGCGGTACAAAGAGTGTCCGAAGCTGGTCCGGGACTGGCACGGGGATTCCGTTTCGGTCACCTCTGAGGAGGAGCTGGTGGCGGTGGTGGATGGGGAGGTTCTGCAGGGACACGCCTTTACCATTGGCCTTTCGGAGCGTAAGGTAAACTTTTTCCGGCCTGCCGGAGTAGAATACGCCGTCGAAAGGACAGCTGCCGGGGCGGTAATGTGAACAGATTTTGAATTTTGGATGGTCAACCCCTTTTTTTCCAAAAAAGGGGTTGATTTTTTATGGCGGTGGAGTTATTATCATACTTGCGGTTAGCACTCGGAAGAAAAGAGTGCTAACCTCCATAAAATTGTTAGCTCGAATATATTCATATAAGGAGGAACCATCTATGAAACTGAAGCCTTTGGGAGACCGGGTCATCATTAAGATGATGGAGGCCGAGGAAAAGACCAAGAGCGGCCTGATTCTCACCGGCAGCGCCAAGGAGAAGCCCGAGGTGGCGGAGATCATCGCCGTAGGCCCTGGCGGACTGGTGGACGGCAAGGAGGTTAAGATGACCGTAAAGAAGGGCCAAAAGGTCATTACCAGCAAGTATTCCGGCACCGAGGTCAAGGTGGACGGCGAGGAGTACACCATTGTCCGCCAGGGCGACATTCTTGCCATTGTTGAGTAAGAGCGCGGAGGATGGCGCATAGGGGAGCTTGGACCGGAGTGAGGACGAGGGAAGGGTCATGAGGCCCGGATGCCAGCCCGAGCCGGAGGGAAAGCGACCCGGCTATGCGCCCAATCCAAAGTGTGACAGCCTATCATTTGAATCGGAGGTAATTAATTATGTCTAAACTCATTGCTTACGGCGAGGAGGCCCGCAAGGCCCTTCAGAAGGGTGTGGACCAGCTTGCCGATACCGTGAAGATCACCATGGGGCCCAAGGGCCGTAATGTGGTGCTGGATAAGAAATACGGCTCTCCCCTTATCACCAACGACGGCGTGACCATTGCCAAGGAGATCGAGCTGCCCGACCCCATGGAGAACATGGGCGCCCAGCTTGTGAAGGAGGTCGCCACTAAGACCAACGACGTGGCCGGCGACGGCACCACCACCGCCACCCTGCTGACCCAGGCCATTGTTCGGGAGGGCCTGAAGAACCTGGCGGCCGGGGCTAACCCCATGGTGATGAAGAAGGGCATCAAGGCCGCCGCTGACGCCGCTGTGGCGGAGATCAAGAAGAATTCCAAGAAGGTAAAGGGTACCGAGGACATTGCCCGTGTCGGCACCGTTTCTTCTGGGGACGAGACCATCGGCAGACTCATTGCCGAGGCCATGGAGAAGGTGGGCGCCGACGGCGTCATCACCGTGGAGGAGTCCAAGACCGCCGAGACTTATTCCGAGGTCGTGGAGGGAATGCAGTTCGACCGGGGCTACGTGACCCCCTACATGGCCACCGATATGGAGAAGATGGAGGCCGTCCTGGACGAGCCTGTCATCCTCATCACCGACAAGAAGATCTCCTCTGTTCAGGACCTGCTGCCCCTGTTGGAGCAGGTAGTTCAGACCGGCAAGAAGCTGCTCATCATCGCTGAGGACGTAGAGGGCGAGGCTCTCAATACCCTCATTGTCAACCGCCTCCGGGGCACCCTGAACGTCTGCTGCGTTAAGGCTCCCGGCTACGGCGACCGGCGGAAGGATATGCTTCAGGACATCGCCATCCTCACTGGCGGCGCTGTCATCAGCGAGGAGGTGGGCCTGGATCTGAAGGAGACCACCATCGATATGCTGGGCAAGGCCAAACAGGTGAAGGTCAACAAGGAGAACACCATCATTGTGGGCGGCGCGGGCAAGGCCGCCGACATCAAGAACCGGGTGGCCCAGATCAAGAGCCAGGTGGAGGTCACCACCTCCGACTATGACCGGGAGAAGCTCCAGGAGCGGCTTGCCAAGCTGGCCGGCGGCGTGGCCGTGGTCCGTGTAGGCGCCGCCACTGAGACCGAGATGAAGGAGAAGAAGCTCCGCATCGAGGATGCCCTCAACGCCACCCGGGCCGCTGTGGAGGAGGGCATCGTAGCCGGCGGCGGTACTGCCTATGTCAATGCCATTCCTGCTGTGGAGGCCCTGCTCAAGACCACCGAAGGCGATGAAAAGACCGGCGTCCAGATCGTAGCCGCCGCCCTCAGCGAGCCTGTCCGCCAGATCGCCGCCAACGCCGGCGTGGACGGCAGCGTGGTGCTGGAGAAGGTGAAGTCCTCCAAGGTGGGCACCGGCTTTGACGCCTACAATGAGACCTATGTCGATATGGTGAAGTCGGGCATTGTGGACCCCACCAAGGTGACCCGCACCGCTCTGGAGAACGCGGCTTCCATTGCCAGCGTCCTCCTGACCACCGAGGCTCTGGTAGCCGATAAGCCTGAACCCCCCGCTCCCGCTCCCGCCGCCCCCGACATGGGCGGGATGTACTGATCATTCAAAAAGCAGTCAAAAGCCCGGTGGGAAGCAGTTCCCACCGGGCTTTTTATGGCTTTGTATTGCGGGGCGGTCCCGTTCCGGTGTATAATATCCGAAAAGGGAGGAGAGGGGAATGAAGAAAATGCGGCGCCTGTGGATGGGGATGGCTTTGCTGGCGGTTTTGAGTGGGTGCGTCCCTGTTCCCATTCCCACTGAAACTCCTGCCCCCGATCCTTACAGTAACGAGTATGCCCAGGTAGACGTGTCCAGACTGGAAGACGGGGTGGTGTCAGTCCGATATACCGGCGGGGCGGACGTCCGTATCAAGGCCCAAATTACCAGGGAGGAGGGGGAGAAGTATAACTACAACCTCCTCAATGATGGTAGCTGGGAGAGCTTTACGCTTACCGAGGGAAATGGGGAATATACTCTCCGGGTCCTGGAAAATGTTACGGAAAGTAAATACAAGCCGGTGTTTGAGTGCCCGCTGACCCTGGAGCTGGAGGACCCGGCGACCCCTTTTCGGCAGGCCTGCCAGCAGGTGCCCTTTACGGAGAATACCGCCGCGGTGCTTTTGGCCCACCAGCTCATTGGAGGCTTGGAGACTGAGGAGGAAAAGGTAAGGGCAGTGCTGGAATATGTGACGGAGCAGGTAGCCTATGACAAGGAAAAGGCTGGCGCAGTAGAGGCGGGGACTCTGACAGAGAACCGGATTGACGTAGACGCGATTTTGAGCCGGGGGAAGGGCATCTGCGGCGACTACGCCGCTGTGGTGGCTGTGATGCTCCGTAGCCAGGGGGTAGCCTGCAAGGTGGTCCACGGAAAAGTGGAGCAGACCCCCGGTGAATGGGTGACCCATGCCTGGGTAGAGGTGCCCGGGAAGGATGGGGACTGGGAGAGGATGGACCCCACCTTTCTTGCAAACGCCTCGGATAAGGAGCAAATCGAGGGGTTCATTGGTAACGAGGAGAACTATCAGGCAAAGTACTACTATTAAGGCCGGAGAAAGCGGATTGCCGCTCATAAGAAAAGGGCGCGTCCCCCTGGGGGGACGCGCCTTCCTGTTTTATTCGTCTGTTTGCCCTTTTTCCAGGGCCTCCAGCCGGGCCGACAGGGCTTGCAGCTCCCGCTGGACCGGGTCGGGGATGTGGATTTGGTCCACCTCCCGGGTGAAGTCCACCCGCTCCCCGGCGATACTGACAATGTGGGCGGGAACGCCCACGGCGGTGGCGTTTTCCGGAACCTCGGACAGAACCACCGCTCCGGCCGCAATGCGGGCGTTGTCCCCCACCTTAAACGGCCCCAGGACCTTGGCCCCGCAGGCGATGAGCACATTATTTCCAATGGTGGGGTGCCGCTTGCCCGTCTCCTTGCCTGTGCCGCCCAGGGTAACTCCGTGGTAAATCAGGCAGTCGTCCCCGATTTGAGTGGTTTCCCCGATGACAATGCCCATGCCGTGGTCAATGACAAGCCGACGCCCGATCTGGGCGCCGGGATGGATTTCAATGCCTGTGCAGTGGCGGGCGATCTGGGAGTTGAGCCGGGCCAGGAACCGCAGGTGATGCTTCCACAGCCAATGGCTCACCCGGTGAAAAATGGTGGCATGGACGCCGGGGTAGAGCAAAAAAATCTCCAGCCGGCTCCGGGCTGCCGGGTCCCGGGCCTGATAGGCCCGCAGGGTCTCTCCCAACCGTGTCAAGTTGAATCCCTCCGTAACATGCTGATACACTATGTCTATGAAGCTGCGGCAGAATGGTGCGTGGCTCCTTACTCCTCCGGCTTGTCTCCGGGGGCGGAGTCCTCAGAGGAGGCCGCCTCGCCGCCGGGGAGACTTTGCGTCTCCGGCTGCTGGCCCAGGGCCATTTCCGGGGCTTTCTGTCCCACGATTTTGCCCGTTGCCATGGTAGAGGCATAGGCGTCTTCCACCAGGGCCGGGTCCCGGCCCTCGATGATGGCTACCATCTCGCCGCCGGTGATGGTCTCCTTCTCCAGAAGGTAGGCCGCCACCTTGTCCATCAGCTCCCGGTTGTCCCGGATGAGAGCTACTGCCTCGGCGTAGCACACGTCCAGAATGGCCTTTACCGCCTTGTCCATGACGGCGGCGGTGTCCTGGGCGCAATCCAGGCCGTAGCCTCCGTCCAGGTATTGATTGCGGACGCTGCCCAGGGCCATCATGCCAAACTCCTCGCTCATGCCAAACATGGCAACCATGTTCCGGGCGATGTTGGTGGCCTCCTGGATGTCCTGGCTGGCCCCATTGGTCATGGTGTGCATCACCACCTCCTCGGCGGCCCGGCCGCCCATAGAGACGGTGATTTTCGCCATCAGCTCCTCTTTGGTGCGGAGGTTGGTCTTATCCTCCTCCGGCATCAGCAGGGTGTAACCCAGGCTCCCCTCGGTGTGGGGGACGATGGTAATTTTCTGTACCGGCTCAGCGTTCTTCTGCTTGTATGCCACCATAGCGTGGCCCACCTCATGATAGGCCACCAGCTTCTTTTCAAACTCGGTGAGGACGGAATTTTTCTTCTCGCTGCCCGCGATGACGAACTCGAAGGAGGCCAGAAGGTCCTCCTGGGTCACCAGCTTCCGGCCCTTGCGGACGGCCCGGAGGGCGGCCTCGTTGACCAGGTTGGCAAGATCGGAGCCTACGCAGCCCGCGGTAGCCAGGGCAATTTTCTTCAAATCCACATCCTCGGCCAGCTTAATGTTCCGGGTGTGGACCTGCAGGGTGGCAAGCCGTCCCGCCAGGTTGGGCCGGTCAATGGTGATGCGCCTGTCGAACCGTCCGGGCCGCAGCAGGGCCTTGTCCAGCACCTCGGGCCGGTTGGTGGCGGCCAGGACGATAACGCCCTTGGTGGGGTCAAAGCCGTCCAGCTCCGCCAGAAGCTGGTTCAGGGTCTGTTCCCGCTCATCGTTGCCGCCCATACGGTTGTCCCGGGATTTGCCGATGGTGTCGATCTCGTCGATGAAGATGATGCAGGGGGCCATCTTGCTGGCCTCTTTGAACAGGTCCCGAACGCGGGACGCGCCCACGCCCACAAACATCTCCACAAAGTCAGAGCCGGAGATGGAGAAGAAGGGTACGTTGGCCTCTCCCGCAATGGCCTTGGCCAGCAGGGTCTTGCCTGTGCCCGGCGGGCCCACCAAGAGCGCGCCCTTGGGCAGCTTGGCTCCGATTTCCGTGTATTTCTGCGGATTGTGGAGAATGTCGATGATCTCCTGTAAGGATTCCTTGGCCTCGTCCTGGCCTGCCACGTCCTGGAAGGTGACCCCGGTTTTCCGCTCCACATACACCTTGGCGTTGGCCTTGCCCACGCCGCCTACGCCGCCCATGCCGCCGATCCGGGCGGACATGGAACGGAACAGGAAGAACATGAATCCCACCATGAGTACCGAGGGCAGCAGGGCCATGAGGAGGGACAGGAGGATGGACTCCGGCTCCACGCCGTAGTGCTCCAGACCCACCTCGTCCATCAGAGGGATCAGCCCCGGGTCATTGACGGGCACGCAGTAGTAGGTGGCCTGGTTTCCCTGGCGCTGCTGGATGGCCAGCACCCGCTTTTCCGCCTGGTCCAGCTCCTGCTGGAACTTTTGCAGAGTGGCGCTGTCTGAGCTGTTTAGGGGCGGACGCTGCTCCCGGAGGGCGGCAAGGTCTGAAAGAGCCAAGTCCAACTCGTCCTGAAGGTCAAAAAGCTCGGTGCCGGCGTCCATGTCGGGAGTGGCAATATGTCCCTCCCCGTCCACCTTGGGGTAGATCAGGTATTTGTCGGAGGTCATGACCACCCGGGAGACCTTGCCATCGGTCACCATCTGCCGAAACACGCCATATTCCAGCTTCACCGCGTCGGCCTGCTGCCGGTTGGAGGTGAAGTGGTACAGGAGAAGGGTAAGGGCGATGATCCAGAGAAGCAGGGTGACCAGGGTGGCGGCGTTTTTCTTCTTGGGTCCCCCGGACTGGTTTTTGTCGTCGTTATGATTTAGATTGGGCATAGAAAAGCCCCCTTTGCTTTGCGGTGTATGGGGTATCATATCATATTGCCCCTGAAAATACAAGAAATTCCCCAGTAAACTTTCTGTAAATAGAAGGAGGGAGCGCCCTTGCGGGGATGCTCCCTCCCTTTGAAGCCGGATTCAGGAAAGATGGATGCGGTATAGCGCGGGCTTACCCGCACTTTGGGGCAGGGTGGACTCCTGAATCCAGCAGACGTCTCCATTGATCACCATCGGATCGGTGGGGGGCATGGGGGTTTTTGCCAAAACCTGCTCTCCCCCTACCGGATTTCCCTTGCCGTCCAGCTTTTGATAGTGAATGTCCCCTCCCTCCTGCCACATGGCCAGGAAGGAGTTGTCATCCAGCTTTACAAGCCTGGCGCAGTTGATGGAGCTTTCGCTGTGGGTGAGCCAGGTAACGGTAGTGCTGGAAAGGTCCTCCTCGATGGGGCGGGAGACCCAATGGGTCGAACCGTCCGGTTCCGTCCAGGTGGCCTCATATTGTGTGCCGCCGGGAAGGACGGTCAGGGAGGTTTCGGTGCTTCCGTCAGGCCAGGGCGGGGTGGGCTCCTTGGCCTCCTTTATGGTGTAGGTCAGGAACACGTTCCAGGGACTCCGCGTTGCTGTTTCAAAGCTCTCCTGGGGGGCCGAGCAGCCCAGGAACAGATAGCCGTCCTTGGAAATCTCAAACCCGCTGCCGATGGCGTTGGTCACATTTTCTCCGATCCTTCCGGCCAGCTTGAACAGCTCCGCCTCCTGTCCATCGTCATGGAGGACAAAGGCACGGGGATAGCCGTCTCCGTGATCCACCGTGACCATCTCCTCCCCATCGTACCGGACAAACTGGCCGAAGGAGTGGGACACATGGTTATTGGGAAACTTCTCGCTTACCGAGAGGACCTTCATATCGGCGGTGTTAACCGTGACGGTAAAGTTGGACTGGTGGCGGAGGCCGTCATCGGAGGTGTACCGCTGGCGGGAGGCATGGAGGGTCAGGGTCTTGCCGTCCCCGCTTACCGCCATTCGGGATACCGTAGCAGTAAAGGGCGCGGTGGTGTAGGAGTCTCCCCCGCTCACCGAGGCGGCGCCCAGCCGGTTCCAGTCCCTGTCATACTGGACGATGCGCCAGACCTCCCGGCTGTCGTCCTCCTCGTCATTATCCTGTCCAAAGGCCAGATAAAAGTGGCTTCCCGAATCCAGGAAGGCTCCCAGGGTAGGCAGCTCACGTTCAATGGTCCTGGAGGAGACCAGGCTCCCGTCGGCGTTAAATCGTTCCACAGTGATGACGTCAGAGCCCGCCGTCAGCCCGGAGACAGTGCCGTCTCCATTGTCGATGGTGTAATAACCGCCTGACCGACCCGTTGAGGGCTTGGAAATGTGTCTATCAAATATGTCAAAGGAGGAGGCCCTCGACCAGTCAATCTGGCTTTGAAGGACAAGGCCGTTAAACTCACTGGTTACGGCAGCGCCCAGCAGCTCCGCCGTCCGGTGGGCCAGCACCACGGCGGAGGGCCAGTCCAGATTCCCCTGGGGATTGAAATTTCCTCCATTGTCCCCTTTCATCAGGCCGTAGGCGGCGATCTGTCCGGTATAGGGAAGGGCCCAGCCGCTGATGGAGGCGGCGTCGGCATAGACGGCGGGGCTGTCCGAGGGCTCCAGGGGATAGCCCAGCTTCTGAGAGACAAAATCCAGCAGGGAGCAGACCATTTTGGCGGCCTGTTCCCGGGTCAGGTAATCCGTGGGATTGAGGTAGCGCAGGCCGTCGGCTCCCACCGAGCCATCCACGATGCCATAGCCCGCAGCATGCAGGTGGAGAAGATCGGCTGTGTCGGAGAAGTAACCGTATTCCACCGGAGGATACGCCTTCAACTCGGCCTGAGAGTAGGTATCTTCCAGAAGTAAGGTCAAAAGTCTTACAAAACGTCCCCGATCAATATTTCCGTCAACACCAAAGATAGAGGCAGAAAACCGTTTTTCCAGGGCCTGGTAGGATGGCTCGGCCCAGTCGGGAATGTCATCAGGCCTAGTTATATATGCCTGGGCGGGGAGGGCGGGGATCATCAGGCACAGGCAGAGCAAAAACGCGGTCAATTTTTTCATGGTGATACGCCACCTTCTTCCTGTAAGATAAATTTATTTTATCAGAACGAAGGAAAAAGTCAACCGAAGGCCGGGGAGATAAAAATTAACCCTTTTTCTTCCAGCGGAAGTGTGATATAATATTTTTATCTATATCCACTGAAACGGAGCGGGCTGAACATGGACAAGCAGAAAGACTGGAAGGAACGCCAAGAAGGGCGGCGCAAAGGTCTGCCGGGGGGCTTGGAACGGAGCGAGGGCGAGGGGAGGGCCGCAAGGCCCGGACACCAGCCCGAGACGGAGCGAAAGCACCACGGCGGTAAGACCTTTGCAGAGCTTGACAGCCCAGCCGACGGAATCATTGAGGGCCGCAACGCCGTCATTGAAGCCCTCCGGGCCGGCACCCCCATTGACAAGGTATACATCGCCAAGGGAGAGACCGATGCTGCCCTGGGGCACATCGCTTCCAAGGCAAAGGCCGCCGGATGCGCCGTGGTGGACTGCGACCGGCGAAAGCTGGACGGCATGAGCGTGACCCACTCCCATCAGGGAGTCATTGCCATCGCCGCCGTCCGGGAGTACGCCAGTGTGGAGGATATTTTGAACGCCGCCCGAGAGAAGGGAGAGGCTCCCCTCATCGTAGTCTGCGACGAGCTTTCCGACCCCCATAACCTGGGGGCGGTGATCCGCACCGCCGAATGTGCCGGGGCCCACGGGGTCATCATCCCCAAGCGGCGCAGCGCGGGCCTTACTGCCGTGGTGGCAAAAACCTCCGCCGGGGCGGTGAGCCATGTGCCCGTGGCACGGGTGGCAAACCTTACCGCCTGCCTGAAGGAACTGAAAGAGGCGGGAGTCTGGGTCTACGGTACCGCCGCCGACGCGAAGCAGACCATGTACCAGGCCGATTTGAAAGGCCCCGCCGCCATTGTCATCGGCAGCGAGGGGGAGGGGATGTCCCGGCTGGTGCGGGAGACCTGCGACGTACTGCTGTCCATCCCCATGAAGGGCAAGCTCAACTCTCTCAACGCCTCCGCAGCGGCGGCCATACTTCTCTATGAGGCGGTTCGCCAGCGAATGGGCAGGTAAAGGGCCGTATGGCTCAAATGTGTTGATAACTGTTTGATTTCGGGACCTGAGAAGGGGAGCGGACCATGGCGAAGGACCGGGATGAACAAAAGAATCAGAATGAGTTCTCGCTGGAGGCTATTTTAGCGGAGTTCGGCAGCGGGACTGCGGAGCGGCAGGGGGATGAGTCCCCGGCCGCCGGTTTTAACGCCCAGGAGGACCTTGCCGCCGTCTCCGAGACCCGGGAAAAAGAGACTGCGCAGCCCGCCCCGGAGCAAGCTGTGCCGGAGGAACGGGTGCCCCCCGATGAGGAGGATTCCCCCACCACCCGCTTTACTCCCATAGGGAGGGAGGCTCCCGGGGCCAAGGGGGGGAAGGTGACGGTCTTCCCCAAGCCCGCCCCCAAAATTATCCGGGAGGCCGCGCCGCCGCCCCTGCCTCCGGAACCGGAGCCGGAGCCGCCCCGGGAGGAAAAGGTGCTGGATTTTCCGCCGGCTGAACCGGATAACCCGGTGGCTGCGGGCATTGACCACCTGCGGCGGAAGGCGGACCAGTTTGCCGACCATATGTTTGAGGAGGAAGGGGCAGAGGCCGCCAAAGCGGTCCGCCGGGCAGAGAAGCTGATTCCCGGCGTGGACGAGGAGGAGGTCCCGGCGGCCCCTGCCCGGGAGCGGAAGCCCCGGAAGCGGTTGCCCCCTGCCCCTGATATTCCCCCGGCGGAGCTGGCGAAGCGGTACACAAAGGGGCTGAAGGGCCTGAGACTGCGCTGTTTTCTGGTGTTTCTGCTGGCTTTTGGAGTTCTGTACCTGACCGCCGCCCCCACTATGGGCTGGCCTCTCCCGGAGCAAATTGAGGGGAATCCCATTTTACAATGTTACGCCCTGGCGGGAATCCAAGTCCTGGCCCTGCTGCTGGGGGTAGACGAGTTTTTGAAGGGGCTGGTCCGGCCCTTCCGGCACCAGGTCGGGATGGAGCTGATGATTTCGCTGGCGAATATCGCCGTGCTGGCGGACGCTCTTACCATTCCCCGGTTGGGGTCGGCCCGCCAGCCCTTCTGCGCCCCGGCGGTGCTGGGACTGTGGTGCGTGATGTACGGAAGCCTTCAGGAGCGGAAGGGCCAGCGGCAGGCCTGTCGCACGGCGGCCGCTGCCTCAGAGCCTTATCTTGTGACCCGGGACGAGGGAAAATGGAACAACCGGGACACCTATGCCAAATGGTCCGGTCCCATAAACGGCTTTGGCAGTCAAATCCAGGGCAGCGACGGAGCGAGGCGTATCTACCGGGTCATGGTCCCGGTCCTTCTGCTCTCCTGTGCGCTTTTTGCCCTTCTCTCCTCGGTGGGAAACCGGCGCTCGGGGGATTTCTTGTGGTGTCTGGCGGCGATTCTCACCGCCGCCGGGAGCCTGTCTGCCACCCTGTGCTTTGGCCTTCCCTGGCGGAAAATATCCCGCCGCCTGGCCCAGTCCGGGGCGGCTTTGGCAGGATGGCAGGGGGTCACCAACACAACGGGGAGCTGCAACCTGCTCCTTACGGACATTGATTTGTTCCCCATTGGCTCAGTGAGCCTCAATGGAATTAAGGTCTTTGGGGATTTTCCCATTGAAAAGGTGGTGGCGGTGACCGCCACGGTCATCCGGGATTCGGGCTGTGGGCTGGAGAAGGTGTTCCATGACCTGCTCCGCAGCCAGGGAGCGGTCTACCGCCGGGGAGAGGACCTGACTGCTTTCGAGGGCGGCGGCCTTGCCGAATTCATCCGGGGGCAGCAGGTGCTGGTAGGCTCTGCGGCCTTTATGACGCTGATGGATATTGCCCTGCCTCCCGGCCTGAAGGTAAAAAACGCCGTATTCTGTGCCATTGACGGGGAGCTGGCGGGCATTTTTGCCCTGAACTATCACCTGCCGGGAACGGTGGCTCCCGCCATTGATTCCCTGATTCACAACAGGATCACCCCGGTATTGGCCACCCGGGATTTTAACCTGATCCCCTCCATGCTCCGCCAGCGGTTCAAGCTGCCGGCGGAGAAGCTGGAGTTCCCCTCAGTAAACCGCCGGCGGGAGCTTTCCGAGCCGGAGCAGGAGCACTCGGAGACCCTGGCGGCAGTTTTGTGCCGGGAGGGACTGGGTCCCTATGCCGAGGCGGTGGTAGGCGGACGGCGGCTGCGGACGGCGGTGCGGCAGTCGGCGGTGCTGAGCTGCCTTGGCTCGGCGGTGGGCGCGCTGCTGGCCTTTTACTTGACCTATGTGGCGGCCTACCAGTCTCTGACCCCCCTGAATTTGACCCTGTTTTTGCTGATGTGGCTGGTGCCCACGCCCCTGATCGCCGGGTGGGTGGACAGATATTAAAAGAAAAAATAGGCGGCGCTGTATTTTATACAGCGCCGCCTATTTTTCTTCATCCAATCCGGTAAAGAAGTCGTCAAAACTGACATGGAATATTTCTTTGAGGGCCAGTAACTCACTTACTTTTATATTCATGCGGTTGGTTTCAATTTTAGCGTAGGTACTTTTAGAAATGTCCAACTCCATTAACTGCATTTTTGCCACAGTCTGTTCCTGTGTCAGTCCGGCACTGTGCCGCAAAGTGCTGATTCGCCGTCCGATATTCATATCCGGCCTGATTTTTTGCATAGAACCACCCATAAGATTTCGCCATAAGGAAACTTCATCTTGATTTTATCCATCATGTGGAATATAATGTTTCGTGATATGGAAACATAAAAAGGGGAGGACGGGAAAAATGTACGAAAAAATGTATAGCAAGTTGTTTAACGCAATAACAGATGCTTTGGAGCAGATGGAAAATTATAATTATGGATTGGCAGAGCGTATTTTAAGGGATGGGCAGAAAAAAGCCGAAAACATTTATATGAGGGAAGAAGATGAGGATGAAATAAAAATTCCCCATGAGGAGCTTTTGGCGCCGGGCATGAATGTAATTCTCCGGTCAGAGCCGACAAAATTATATTTTCCCTTTAGCGGTGGATAGAAAGGGATAGCGGAACTACGCTGTGGAGATGGGCTGTCATAGTCTAAAAGTGGGCAAAGTTGGCGGAGGGATTATCGGCTATAACTGTCCGGGGCAAATCTAACAACTGTCTTTGGTTTTATAAAACCTGTGTTCACTTATATAAAGGGTGCTTTGGGTTTTATAAAACCTGTCCAGAGTTTTATAAAAAGGAAGGCATAAAGCAAGCCCGATGGGTGGATACCCATTGGGCTTGTCATTCTGCGTAATAGCGCAAGAAAATGAATCCGTGCTATGTCTCGCTCCTCAATCCCCCAAGTCATACCATTTTTCGCTTGAATCAACGCTTGTAATTGCAGGGGAGACAGTCATCACCGTTTTATCATCGTTGAATGTGACCTTGTAAGTTTCCCATTCATCGCCAAAACGCTGAATCTTAAAGGAACTTCCGCTGACTACCTTGTATTCTTCTGAAAAGAGGGTCGTATCCAGCCACCCATAGCCGGTCTCGAGCCTATACTCAGCTTCATCATCATCAAACTCAAGAACTTTCAAGATGGTGCCGTCAGTATCGTACCACTCTTTCATTAGGACATCTTTTAGACTGGCCGCCTGTACTGCATTGACGATGAATATGAGAGCCACTACCGTCATCACGCCGCCGAGAATTGCCCATAGTTTTTTCGGCAAAGGCTTTCTCTTTTCGTTTGGCCCCGTAGTTGAAGCCACATCTACTGCCACCGGAGCAGCATACACCACGGTCTCCTCCACTTGCTCGCCTTGATTATCTTCTTCGCGGAGATTCTCGCCACACTTTGGGCAAACTACACTATCATCAGGAATTGCTTCGCCACACTTTATACAGAACATTTAATTAGCCTCCTTTAGTTGTAATCTAAGATGCTCACGGAGCAACTCTCAATGTTATAGTCCTTGGTCACAGACATCCTAAATTCACTTGACTCTCCGGGGGCAAGCCCCTCGGACCCGACTGCATATGTCCAGTCTGTATCCAAAACATTTCCGTTCTTGTCCTTGAATGCGCCTTTGACTTCGATGTACTTATAGGTTTTATTCCCCGTGTTTTGCACTTTCCCGGTGCAAATTGTATAGCTGGAGTTGGATGTTACGGATAGGTTGCTAAATTTTAGCACGCTATATCCGCTTTCATAATTTGAAGAAAAGGAAGACGATGATGTTGACATATAGCCACCCTTTTCAAACAGATACCCACTACTGCCAGACTCCTTGATATCACCTGTGTTGGTAACGATATAATCTTGAAACGTGCTGAAAGTTCCATTTTTGTAATTCCACTCTTTGACCGTGCTATCTATGGGATCGTCTGGCAAGGAGCTATACGTAAGGGTCACTGTGTCTCCTTGGATTTTCAACTGACAACTGGCGGTTCTGCCGGAATAGCCATCGTAGTAGTATGTGTAGGTACCCTGTAATGCCGATTTCATTTCCTCTGCCGAAGAATATGTGGTTCTTTCTGCCATAACAGAGGCATGATAAATCCAATAAGCGAGTATGGTTCCCACTACTACGCAAATGCCAATGACAATGTTGCGTTTCCGGCGGGCCTTTGCATCCTCGACCTCTTTGATACGGGCCGCCTCTTTACGGCGCTCCTCCGTCTCCCGGTACTTTGACACCGCTTCATTGAGACCATCTTCCGTAAAGGCATGGAACACCTTCTCCTTGGATATCCCACAAGCGTCACAAGCCTCATCGCCAGGGATGTTCACATACCCACAGCCGCAACGCCAGCCGCCGTCCAACTCCTGCGGTTTCCACACAAAGCCAGTGCCAAACTGCTCCTCCAAGGCCCGGCGTTGCTCACGCTCACCAGCATCCCCTTGGCTCAGTTCTTCGGACTCAATGAGGGTGTCATTCTTTCCACCATAGGTGAGAACCTTTCCATCAGCATAGCAAATCTGGCTTTCAATAAGTTCCAGCCGCCGGATGTCTGGATTCGGCAGCTTTGCGACTAAATCACGAGCTGAATCCATTTTCCCGATGGAAACATCTTGGACAATAAGGATGAAGCTTTCCTTGCCGTTCACCGAGACAACATCACCAAAAGCATTATACCCTGTGGCATTAAACTTGACCGCAGTAATTGTCCCGAATGCACGATTGTCAAAACTGATGTGGGCCACCGCTGTACCATCGACTACCTTGACCTCGCTGGATACATTTGTGATATGGGCATTAACATCAGTAATGGTTTTGACTTTATTCATATAGAATCCCTCCTGCAATTCGCGGGAATTGACGCTTTTCGAGAATAATTATATCCGGACATTCGTACACGGTCAAGGATATTTCTCCCGTTGGTGCCTAATCATATACATATACATACAAATGATACTATCATCCTTCCGTTTTGTGATTGCTCCAACAGGCCACCGCCCGGCGGGGGTTGCTCCCCGCCGGGTTGACAGCTTTGCCGCCGTGGTGGTCGTTGGAGCCGCAAAAAAGCGGTGTTGAGAGCGTTTGCCTCAACACCGCCTGGAAGGCCAAGCGAACGCACGCCTAAAACACACACCACCCCTTGAAAATCTCCGGGTAAGCGGGTATAATGAGCCTGTGGTGCAACGAAATGTTGCTGTGCTGAGTGCTAGACCCACTCTGTACAAGGCTGCGGGGTGCTCCAACACCCCGCGGCCTGCCGCCTTTCAGCAACTCCAAGGGTATTGTATCGTATCAGCCCCGGAAAATCAAGGGCCAGGGGCGAAAAATGTCATATCTGGGCACTTCGCCAGCTAGGGGCGGCTAACTCGCCCGTGACGATCTAGGGCTAGTTCCGTCTAACCGACCACCGGACCCCGGGCTAGGCACGGCTAACTGAAAAGGCCCAAAATGCCACATAGGGCCTTGGTCGTTCTTCTTCAAAGATGATAAAGCCCTGTTTTCGATCCGAAAGGGCCAAAAAAGACGCAGGCATTTTTCCGGGCCGATAAAGTGCCACGCAAAAACGCCACATGATAACCGTCGGGGCACTCAGTAAGAGAGTGCCCCGGTTCTATTCTGCGTTGCCACCATGAGTCAGGCGGTAGCCTTTGCTGGGTCACTTGAAGAGCAGAGCGTAATGGCGCCAAAAACGCTTATCAACCATTCTGGGGAAAATATAACGACAAAACACACGTCTTGACTTTTCCCCTCCGGAGTGATACACTTCCCTTGTCAAAATGGCTTTGACGGAGAAGAAGCCGCACCGTACCGTTCAGAGAGAGGCCCGTTTGCTGAGAGGGCTTTACGGGATACGGCGGCAGTACCACTCCCGAGCCGCCCGTGAGGAATGGGCCGGGGCTTTCCCGTTATAGAAAGGCAC
>CANDEE010000023.1 GCA_947383685.1 uncultured Pseudoflavonifractor sp. | reverse complement strand
GTGCTCTTCCGATCTGTGTTCATGTCCTCCAGGGTATAGTTATATTGAAATTGAAACATGGCGCTCCTCCTAACAAAAAACGCCCCGAGCCGTTTGGCTCAGGGCGAATTTCCATCCGCGGTACCACCTGAATTGATTCTCGTTACCCCTTAACGCGGGAAACGGCGGGGCCTACTGCGGGTTCAGCTCCGCGGCTCGGGGGCGACCTTCTGTTCCAGGGTCACGGAGCCTTACACCGACCGGCTCCTCTCTCTGCTTTCCCTGGGGCGTACTCCTCCCCGTCTCTGCCTTTGAACTCACTTAGTATACGCAAATTCCAGCCGGAAGTCAAGAAAAATCAGTTTTTCTGGGGCAGCTTCCGTAAAAAGGCCAGCTTGGTCTCGGAGCAGAGCACCGCCAGGAAGATGACAGCAAAGCCTGCCAGCAGCCTGGGAGTCACCGGATCTTTGTAAAAAATCACCGAGAACAATACCCCGAACACCGATTCCAGGGACAGCAGAATAGCCGCCGAGGAAGGATCCGACCAGACCTGGCCCACATTTTGGAAAAGAAGGGCCACAGTGGTGCACATAACAGTCAGGTAGAGCATTTGAATCACCAAATCCGGGCTGAAAAGGGCCGCTGTGGGCGGCGTTTGAAACAGGAAGCCCAGAACCCAGGCATAGAGGGCGGCAAAGGCGAATTGAAATACCGTAAGCAGGTAAATATCCTTATTTGGCGACACCTTGGCTACCGCTACGATGTGGGCCGCGTAAAACACCGCACCCACCAGGGTCAAACCGTCTCCGGGGGTAACGGAGAAACCCTCGTTCAAAGACACCAGCCCCACTCCCGCCACACAGAGGACTGCCGCCAGGATATTATAGCCGTCCGGCTTTCTCCCCATCACCGCCCAATAGAAAAAGGGCACCAGCACACAGTAAACCGCCGTCAGAAAGGCATTTTTGGACGGGGTGGTAAGGGCGATGCCAAAGGTCTGGACTGAGTAGGCGGCAAAGAGAAAGCCCCCGATGATGGCTCCCCGCCAGAGGTAGTCGGGGGTAAAGCCCTTCCATTTTTTCCAGCATACCAAGGCCAAAAGGATTGCCCCGCCGGTAAAGCGGACGGCCAGGAGGAAAAAGGTGGGGATCACGTCCACCGCCCCCTTCATGATAAAGAAGGAGGAGCCCCAGATGAGAGCGGCGGCAAAAAGCATGGGCTTTGCCAAACGGCGCATAAGGGTATCGTTCAAGGTTGTCACGTCTCCTTTGGTGTGTTACAATATAACAAATGGGGTGAAGGCATGAATAAGCTGTCTGTGGATTTTTATGACCGGGATACCTTGACGGTGGCCCGGGAATTGCTTGGGAAATACCTGGTTCGGGTGGTGGACGGCATTCCCCTCACTGTCCGCATCACCGAGACAGAAGCCTATATCGGGCGGCTGGACAAGGCCTGCCACGCATACGGCTATAAGCGGACAGCACGGACGGAGACCCTGTTTGCCCCGCCGGGGACGGCCTATATCTATCTCATCTACGGGATGTACCACTGTCTCAATTTCGTCACCGAGGCAGAGAATGAGCCTGCCGCCGTCCTGATTCGGGCGGGAGAGCCGGTCTCCCAGGCCGATAAGGACTCCATCTCCGTGAGGCGGTTTGGCTGTACGGCAGGTCAGATGTCGGCCTACCAGAGGAAAAACTTTCTCAATGGACCGGGAAAGCTCTGCAAGGGGCTATGCCTCACCAAAGAACAGAACGGACTTTCCCTTACCGGAGATCAGCTCTATGTGCTGGATAGCGGCGAAAAGCCCGCAAACATACACGTCAGCAAACGCATCGGCATCGACTATGCCGAGGAAGCGGTAGATTTTCCCTGGAGGTTTTTTCTATGATCTTTTTTGATTTAGACGGCACGCTCATTGACTCCAACGGAGTCTGGCTCCAGGTAGATCATACTTTTCTGGGCCGCCGGGGGCTGGAGATCAGCCCGGAATATACCTATACTGTGGGCCACTCCATTTTTCCGGTGGCGGCCCAGTTTACCAAGGAATACTATCACCTGGCCGACAGCCCCGAGGACATTATGGCAGAGTGGCGGGCTCTGGCCTATGACGCATACGCCCATACGATCCCTCTGAAACCGGGCGCCCGGGAGCTGCTGGACAAGCTGCGCGTCCAGGGAACGGACATGGCCCTGCTCACCGCCGGGCTTCCCGAGCTGGCGAAAGCGGCGGTGACGCGGCATGGGCTGGAGGTCTATTTCCAAGGGCTTTTCTTCGCCCACGACGTGGGACTGGAAAAGAAAAACCCGGAGGTCTACCGCATCGCCGCCAAGGAGTATGGGGTCTTCCCCGCCGACTGCGTTTTGGTGGAGGACGCCCCCCACAACTGCGCCGCCGCCCGGTCTGCCGGATTCCGGGTGGTAGGTATCTATGATGATTTCTATGCCAAACAGTGGGAGCTGGTCGTGGAAAACAGTGACTGGTCTGTAAAAAGTCTGGACGAGCTTTTAGCAAAAAACCTTTTCTAACCCGGCGTTATTTCATTTAAGAGGGCAGAGCGGTAAGCTCTGCCCTCCCCTTTTACAGTTTTTCCATGTACTGGGCCGCCGAGCGGAGCATCAGCTTTTTCGTTCCCACGTTGTCAAAAGCCACCTCAATGAGAGCATCGTTGCCCATTTTAGTGAGAGATAGGATCATACCCTTTCCAAAGGCCTTGTGCATCACCATCTCCCCCTTCTGAAAATCAGGCAGGGGCGGAGCCGACTTGGCGGCCGCTTTGAGGATGGATTGCTTGCTTCGGGCCGGCCGGGCAGGAGGAACGGAGAAGCCAGGCCGACTTTGCCCATAGGCGGGTCTTCGGCTCTGATAGCTGTCTCTGGAAGGATAGCCGCTGCCGGAGGAGTAACCGCCGCCTCCATAGGAATAACCGCTGTCGTCATCCTCGTCCTCATAAAAGTCCCGTTCAGGCCGCCAGTCCCGCTCCTCGATGCGCCACTGGCTGGACATGGGGGGCAGGCCGCTCCGCTCCACCCGCTCGGCGGGGATCTCCTCCAGGAACCGGGAGGGGCGGTTGGCGGAAGTCCGTCCATAGAGCATCCGCTGGTTGGCGCAGACCATGTAGAGCCGCTCCTTGGCCCGGGTCATGGCCACATAGCAGAGGCGGCGTTCTTCCTCCATTTCCTCCGCGTCACCGATGGAGCGGATACCGGGGAAGATGCCCTCCTCCACGCCCACCACGAATACGACGGGAAATTCCAGCCCCTTGGCAGAGTGCATGGTCATCATCACCACACTCTCCTCGTTAGGGTCGTGGTTGTCCAAGTCTGTGTAGAGGGCGATCTCGTCCAGAAAGCCGGAAAGGGACGGCTCCTCAGCGTTGGCTAAATAGCTTTGGATGGAGGTCTGCAGCTCCCGGACATTCTCTAAGCGGGTGCGGTCCTCCACGGTATCCTTGGCTTCCAGAGCAATGGCGTAGCCGCTGTCGGCGCAGAGAGTGTCATAGAACTCCGGCAGAGGCATCTCCTTCACCTGCTCCCGGAGGGTGGTCATCATAGACACAAAGGCCGCCAGCTTGGCAGCGGCTTTTTGGAGGTCAGGATACTCCCTGGCATGGCTGATGACCTCCCAGAGGGAAAGACCGTTCTGGACTGCCAGGGTCTGGGCCGTGTCGATGGTCTTTTGCCCAATGCCCCGGGGGGGATTGTTGATGATGCGCTGTAAACGCAGGTCGTCGCCCGGATTGTTGACTACACACAGGTAGGCCAGCATATCCTTGACCTCTGCCCGGTCAAAGAACCGGGTGCCGCCGATGATGCGGTAGGGCACGCCGTTTCGTTTGAAGGCCATTTCCAGCTCCCGGGACTGGGCGTTCATGCGGTAGAGGATGGCAAAATCCTTCCAGTGCCTTCCGCTGGAATAGCCCGACAAGATTTCAGAGGCTACATACCGAGCCTCGTCGTCCTGGTTCATGGCGGTATAAAGCTGGAGCTTGTCCCCTTCCCCATGCTGGGTCCACAGCTCTTTGCCCTTCCGGCCCTGGTTATTCTGGATGACGCTGTTGGCCGCCTTCAAAATATTCTGGGTGGAGCGGTAGTTCTGCTCCAGGCGGATGGTGCGGCAGCCCTTATACTGGTTTTCAAAGGACAGGATATTCTCAATGGTCGCACCCCGGAAGCGGTAGATGGACTGATCGTCATCACCCACCACGCAGAGGTTCTCATATCCTCCCGCCAGGAGGGAGGCCAATTGGTATTGCAGGTTATTGGTGTCCTGGTACTCGTCCACCAGCACATAACGGAATTTCCGCTGGTAATATCTTCTGACATCCTCATCCTGCTGGAGAAGAAGCACCGTACAGAGGATCAGGTCGTCAAAATCCAGAGCGTTGGCGGCTTTCAGCCGCTTTTCGTATTCGGTGTAGATCGAGGCAATGCGCTGAAGGCGGTAGTCTCCTGTCTTTTGGCACTCCTCCCCATAGGAAGAAGCCAGCTTCATGGCGTCCTTGGCCCGGGAGATATAGCCCAGCACCGTCTTGGGGGGAAATGCCTTATCGTCTATGTTCTTTTCCTTCAAAATATCCTTGACCACCCGTTCGGAATCGGCGGTATCGTAGATGGTGAAGGAGGTAGCGTAACCCAGCTTGTCAATGTCCCGGCGGAGAATGCGGGCGCAGCAGGAGTGGAAGGTAGAAGCCCAGATATCATTGGCCGAGGGGCCCAGCATCCGCTCCAGCCGTTCCTTCAGCTCTCCAGCAGCCTTGTTGGTAAAGGTGATGGCCAAGATCGACCAGGGGGCGGCGGGGTCTACCCGGCAAAGGCGCTCTGCCCGCTCCTTCCCTTCCCTGTCGGGCTGGGCGGCATAGCGTTCCAGAAACGACAGGTCTTCCGGCGTAATGAACTCAGATACCTCGTTACAGTCGGAACCTCTGCCGTATTTCATCAGGTTTGCCACCCGGTTGATCAGCACGGTGGTCTTGCCGCTGCCCGCCCCCGCCAGCAGGAGGAGGGGACCTTCGGTCGCCAGCACCGCCGTCCGCTGCTGGGGGTTCAGATAACTGAAATCTCCCTCAATGGCGGCCCGTCGGGCCTTGCAGAATCGGGTCTGTTCGCTTGGGTTCAGCATAATATTTCTCCTACTCTCTTTTTCCGCAGTAGGTCTATTTTAATACAAATGGCTCCCCCGGTCAACGGCGGGTTTGACAAAGTTTGCGGGAGGGTATATCATCATTTTTGGCCTGGTAAAGGAGGTATCCGCTTTGGAAGATTTACTGCTGATCCGGCCCACGCCGGATATGGAAAAGGCCGCTTTAGACTACCGGGCGGAGCATTTGGCCTGCGGCGAAACGGTACTTCACGGCAGCGCTCTGATGGATACGCTCCCATACGGTGAGTGGGTTCAGAGAACCTTAGAAAATGCCCATCCCGACACCGTCCACGGCGACTGGGTAGTAGCCGACACCTTCTTTACCGTCAGACAAAAGGATGGGCGGATCGTCGGTATGGTAGACATTCGCCACTCTTTGGATACCCCTTTTCTGGCAGCGATAGGCGGACATATCGGCTACGGAGTGCGGCCCAGTGAGCGGCGGAAAGGATATGCCACCGCCATTCTGGGGCAGGCCCTGGAGCACGCAAGGGGGCTGGGCCTTTCCCGGGTCATGCTGTCCTGCTACCGGGACAACGAGGGCTCCCGGCGAACCATTTTGAAATGGGGCGGAGTCAAAGAACGGGAGGTCGCCTATACAGGCGGAGAAACTGTGGAAGTATATTGGATCGTCCTTTGAATTCAAATTGGAGAGCTCCGCCCCCTGACACTGTCTATATTGAGAGCCGGAGGGAACGTTCCCTCCGGCTCTTTTTACTCCATGTCTTTATTCCGGAAAGAGAAGCTGCGCCAGATGCTTTGCCTGAGTGCCGCCCTCCTCCAGCCCTTCCAGGCAGGTGTGGCAATAACACACTGTCCATTCGGTGGTAATACGCTTGCAGTATTCTTCCATCAGAGCCCTCTGCTCCTCCTCACTATGCGGAAGGAACTTTCCCTTCGCCTCCACATCATAGTGGCGGGGAGCCAATTTAGGGTTTCGGGCCACCTGGGGCCGATAAAGAGAACTGCCGCAGAAATCAGTCCGGTCAAAATTTTCTTCCAGCTCTATGATTCGGAGGTTCATTCGCCGGAGCAGCTCCCGTACCGCCTCCTGTTCTTCCCTGCGCTCCCGAGAGCGCCAGCAGTCTTGAACGGTGACCGGCATACCGTCATAGTCGGGATAGAGAAAGCTGTCATCAGTCAAAATCAATTCCCAAACAGACGTTACCTCCACGCCCGGCTTGGATTCCTCCAAAATGTTGGCGCAGTTGTGGCAGATATAATAGACCACATCTCCCGGCTGAAACAGGGCGCTGTGAGGCAATCCCTTCCAATCCTCCCGGCAGGGTGGGAGCACCTTTTTTTCATAATACTCCACCTGAAAGCCGGGGACGCAGCAGCGCAGGACAGGAAATCTCCACCGCTGGTCTATATACCTCCAGACCCGGCGGCTCAGCTCCCGGTGCCGCCAGGTAAAGCCGCAGCTTGCCACATAGTAACTGTTCCCCATATGTTTTCTCCTCTTTGTTAAAACAGGGTGATTTGGCTGGTATCGGGAAGATCGTCAAAGGCTCCCGCCGCTTTGAGCTGCTCAATATGAGATTTGGAAACCTTTGGGCAGGCGTCGGAAAATTCTTCGATAGAGACAAATTCCTTGCCCACCCGCTGTTCCACAATAGATTGGGCCGCCGATTCTCCCAAGCCCGGGATGGAGGTAAAGGGAGGGATCAGAGCATTGTCGCCGTCCATAATGAAATGGGTAGAATCGGAACGGTAGATGTCCACGCTGCGGAAGGTGAGACCGCGAAGATAGAATTCGTAGACCACCTCCAGGGTGGTGTACGTGTCCTCCTCCACCGCTGCCGCCGTCTTTTCGTCCATCTTGGCCTTGATTTCCTTCAGCTTGGTCTTGACCACGTCCATACCCTGGCACATGAGAGTGGCATCAAAAGCCTTGGCCCGGATGGAGAAATAGGCGGCGTAGAAAGCCAGGGGACGGTGAACCTTGAACCAGGCAATGCGAAAGGCCATCATCACGTAAGCCACCGCATGGGCCTTAGGAAACAGGTAACCGATCTTGGCCAGGGAGTCAATATACCAATCGGGAACGGCGTGGGAGCGCATCTGATCCACCCATCCGTCTTCAAAGCCCGCTTTTTTCACCTTCCCCTTCCGCACGGCCTCCATGATCTTAAAGGACATCTTGGGCTCCAAGCCCATCTGCATCAGGTAGATCATGATGTCGTCCCGGCAGCCTACCGTTTCCAGAACGGAGGCCGTACCGCTGACGATGAGATCCCGGGCGTTACCCAGCCACACGTCGGTGCCGTGGGAAAAGCCGGACAGCCGCACCAGGGTATTGAAATCCTGGGGCTGGGTGTCCATAAGCATCTGGCGGGTAAAGCGGGTGTTAAATTCCGGAATAGCCACCGCGCCCGTAGGGCCCAGGATGGGATCATCGGTAAAGCCCAGCTTTTCCGAGGTGGTAAAAAGGCTCATGGTATCCGCGTCATCCAGGGTAATATCGGTACGGACGTTCACCCCCGTCAGGTTCTCCAACATACGGATCATAGTAGGGTCCTGATGACCCAGCATATCCAGCTTCAAAAGGTTGGACTCCATAGAGTGGTATTCAAAATGGGTAGTGATAATGTCACTGTTGGGATCGTCGGCAGGGTGCTGAACGGGGCAAAAATCGTAAATTTCCCGATCCTGGGGAATGACCACCATGCCGCCGGGGTGTTGACCGGTGGTGCGCTTGGCTCCCGTACAGCCTACCGCAAGGCGGTTTTCCTCTGCGGAATTGGCTCTCCGCATTCGTTTTTCCAAATATTTCTTTACATAGCCATAGGCCGTCTTGGAAGCTACGGTACCAATGGTGCCCGCCCGGAACACGTGGGTCTCCCCAAAAAGCTCAAAGGTATACCGGTGGGCGCTGGACTGGTACTCATCAGAAAAGTTCAGGTCGATATCGGGCACCTTGTCGCCGCCAAAACCCAGGAAGGTCTCAAAGGGGATATTAAAGCCATCCTTCTGGTAGGGAGCGCCGCAGATAGGACACACTGCGTCGGGCATATCGGCGCCGCAGCCAAAATGATTCTTTTCCCCGAACTCAAAATCGGCGTGCTTACACTTGGGGCAGCGGTAATGGGCCGGCAGGGAGTTCACTTCCGTGATCCCGGAGAGGAAGGCCACCAGAGAGGAGCCCACCGAACCACGGGAGCCTACCAGATAGCCGTGCTCTAACGAGTTTTGCACCAGCTTTTGGGCGGACATATAGATGACGTCGTATTTCCGCATGATGATGCCGGGAAGCTCCAGATCAATTCGATCCTGGACAACTTTGGGCAGATTCTCACCATATAGCTCATGGGCCTTGTCATAGACCAGCTTTTCCAGCTCCTGGGCAGAATTTTCCAGCTTGGGCGCAAAAAGGCCCTTGGGCAAAGGATTAATGCGGTCGCACCAGTCAGCGATACGGTTAGGATCGGTAATGACCACCTTGCGGCAGTCCTCCTCCCCCAAGTAAGCAAACTCCTCCATCATTTCGTCGGTAGTCTTGAAATAGATGGGCAGAGGCTCGTCACAGTCCTCAAAGCCCTTGGAATCCAGAAGGATATGCCGGTACTGTTCGTCCTCGGGCTCCAGGAAGTGGACGTCGCCTGTGGCGCAAACCGGCTTGTCCAGTTCCTTGCCCAAGGCCAGAATAGTTCGGTTGAACTCCCGCAGTTCCTCCTGATCCTCCACCAGGGGGCGGCCCGTCTTTTTATCCGGGCGGAGCATAAAGGCATTGTTACATAGGGGTTGGATTTCCAGATAATCGTACCAGGAGGCCAGACGCTTCAGCTCCGCCCACTCCTTCCGGGCGGCCACCGCCTGATAAAGCTCTCCCGCCTCGCAGGCCGAGCCAATAATAAGGCCCTCCCGGTACTTTTCCAGCTCACTCTTGGGAATGATGGGGTTGCGGCGGTAGTGCTTGAGGAAGGAATCGGAGATCAGGTGGTAGAGATTCCGAAGGCCCAACTGGTTTTTCGCCAAAATAATAAGGTGTTTGGGCTGGCGGCGGGCCTTACCTTCCTTGCGAAGTGGAATCATGGCGGGATTGATGGCCTGGAGGGAGTTGACACCCATATCCTCCAGCATCTTAAAGAAGGGTACCAGCATATAGGCCACGGTAGCAGCGTCATCGCTGGCCCGGTGGTGGTTGAAGGCAGGCAGATTCAGATAGTTTGCCACCGTGTCCAGCTTAAAGTTTTTCAGGCTTGGCAGCAGGTTTTGGGCCAGAATCAGGGAGTCGATAGCGGTATTGCGGAAAGTTCTTCCCATTCTGTGGCAGGCACAGGCAATGAAGCCCATATCAAACTCCGCGTTGTGGGCCGCCAGAGGACGATCCCCGGCAAAGTCCAGAAAGGCGTTGACCGCCTCCTCCTGGCTGGGAGCCCCCTCCAGCATTTTGTCGGTAATGCCGGTCAGCTCCACGATCTCCCGGGGCAGAATGCGGCCGGGGCTTGCAAAGGTGTTAAAGGTCTCGCAGACCTGACCGTCCCGGAGGATGGCCGCGCCGATTTCGATAATCAGGTCCTTATTCTTATTAAGCCCTGTGGTCTCAATGTCAAAACAGACGATCTCTCCATGGAAATCTCCATCAGCATCGCCGTGGACCACCACCCGGTCGTCCATATCGTTGATAAAATAGGCCTCTACACCGTACAAGATTTTGATGTCCTTGGCGGTATGCCATGCCTCAGGAAAGGACTGGGCTACACCATGGTCGGTGATGGCTACCGCCCGGTGACCCCAGACCTCGGCCCGCTTCACCGCCTCCTTGGCGGGGGTAAGGGCGTCCATGGCGGACATGGTGGTGTGAAGATGAAGCTCTACGCGCTTTTCAGGTGCATTGTCCTTCCGTTTGGTCTTTTCGCCCTGCATGATGGCGTAGGGCTCCAGTACCATATCACCCGAATAGCGGTCTATGTTCAGGCGGCCCTGAATCAAAAGGTGCTGGCCCAATACAATATGGGAAACGAAGGGCTTTGCCTCCTCCCCCTGACAGAATTTGCTGATGCGGATGGAGCCAGTATAGTCGGTCACATCGAAATTGATAGACCAGGCTTCCCGGTTCTTCATCTTCCGGTGCTTAATATCAAATACGTCTCCCTCCACCAGCACGGTGCCCATATCCAGGTTCAATTCAGACATGGCGATAGGATTCCCCTTAATTTCCCTCCGGCCATAAATAAGGTTGCCGCCCGCTTTGCCCGAGGCTCTTTCCCGGGCCTGGACAGGCTGGATATGCTTCATGGCCTCCCGGCGGAGGGCCTCCGTACGGAGAAAGGCCGCACGGACCGGGTCCATCTCCGGAGGCGGTTCCGGCAGCGGCGGCTCCTCCGGGGGTGGCTCAGGAAGGGGCGGTTCCGGCAGAGGAGACTGCTCCTCCCCAGGCGCCGTGCCGTCCCTGGAGTCAGGCTGGGCGGCCACAAAGTCCAGCTCTGCAAGCTCCACATTGTAAGCCCCCGCCAAGGCCGTCGAAATGGTCCGGCGCAACTCCTGAGAGGGCGGGACAGGACAAGAGACCTGGGCCTTGATGGCCCGGGCCTTTTTATCAATGGCCGCCCCCAACACCTCCCAGCTTGCCACCTGGCTCAGCACCAAAGGCTCGGGGGTCAGGGCGGAGAAAAGTTTTAGAAAGGGTACTTTGTTCGGCATGGTTTTCCTGTTTCCTTTTCTTGTTCTTTGCCAGTGGGACCCGTTTTGTCAGAGAGTTTCGATCAATTTGAACAGTCCGTCCACCAATTCCGCCTGGGGAAGCTTTTTGACAATCTCGCCCTTTTTGAAAAGAAGACCCTCTCCTACCCCCCCCGCAATTCCTACGTCAGCGGCAGAGGCTTCACCGGGGCCGTTGACTACACAGCCCATAACCGCTACCGTAATGGGCTTGTCCACCGTTTTCAGCCGATCCTCTACCGCATGGGCCAAGGCGATGAGGTCAATTTTCGTGCGGCCGCAGGTGGGACAGGAAATCAACTCCGGGCCATCCCTCCGAACTCCGGCGGCCTTCAGGATGTCATAGGCGGCGTGGACCTCCTCCTCCGGGTCAGCGGAGAGAGAGACCCGAACAGTGTCACCGATACCAAGGGCCAGAAGGCCGCCGATACCCACGGCAGATTTCACAAACCCCATCTTGGGAGTACCGGTTTCTGTCACTCCAATATGTAAAGGAAAATCGCTTTCTTCCGCCATCCGCTGGTACGCCTTCATGGTAATGGGTACCGAGGAAGATTTCAATGAAATGCAGATGTCCGAAAACCCACAGTCCTCTAGCATTTTAATATGACCAAAAGCGCTTTCTACCAAGGCTTCTGGGGTAACTCCGCCGTATTTTTCCAAAAGGGGCTTTTCCAGCGAGCCTCCGTTGACGCCAATTCGTATAGGAAGTCCTTTCCCTTTACAGGCATCTGCCACGGCAGCCACCTTATCCGGCCCGCCGATATTGCCCGGATTGATACGGACGGCATCACAGCCCTGCTTCACACACTCCAGAGCCAGCTTATAGTCAAAGTGGATATCCACCACCAGGGGGATGGCAATGTTTTTCCGTATCTCTCCCACTGCTTCCGCCGCCGCCATATCGGGAACAGCCACCCGGATGATTTCACACCCGGCGGCCTCCAAACGTTTAATTTGCGCCACGGTTGCCTGTACGTCCTGGGTGGGGGTATTGCACATGGATTGAATGGTAACCGGGGCGCCGCCGCCAACCAGAACGCCGCCCACATCGATTTGCCGGGTCATAGACTTCACACTCCGAACTGTTTGAGAATATCGCTGATTGTAACCGCCAGCATAAGCCCCATAAGGCAGGCAAAGCCCGCCGCTGTAACCCATCCCAGATACTTTGGGTCCAGCTTCCTTTTGGTAAGGGCAGTGTAGATTCCGTTGACGCCCATAAAAAATATCTGTCCCCCATCCAGTGCGGGGATGGGCAGCAGGTTCATCACCGCCAGGTTGATAGAAATGAAGGAGGTAAAGCTCAAAATCCCCTCCAAGGCCCCCAGGAAAGCAGAGGTCCCCGCCTCCTCCGCGGCCTGAGCTCCAGCCTCTCCTACCTGCCCTACCATGTTGATGATACCAACAGGGCCGGACATATCCCGGAGGCCAACCGCTCCCCGAACCAGCTCGCTCAGACTGTACCAGACCATGCGAACATTGTCGGCGGCCTCCAGCCAGGTATATTTCAGCTTTGCCAGCGGCGTCGCTTCCTCATACTCCCGCATATAGATGCCCAACATGAGCCGCTGGGAGCCGTCAGACTGGGGAACTGCTGTCAGGGGAACGGCAGGCAGGGCCAGTCTTTTCCCGTTCCGCTCCACTTCCATGTCCACCTGATCTCCCGACAGGCGGCTCAGAAAAAAGGATACATCGGGCTGGAGGTAGACGGCGTGGCCATCTACTTTGGTGATTTTATCCCCGGCCTGAAGATGGCTCTGGGCCTGGACCGAAATATCCTCTGAGAAGCCGGAAATCACCGGGGTCAGAAAGCCTTGTGCCGGAGCGAGCAGAAATAAAATAATGATAAGGCCCGTAAGGAAGTTCATCGCCACTCCCGCCAGCAGAATTATAAGCCGCTGCCACCAGGGACGGTTAGGGAAGGCCCGGGGATCAGCGGACCGGCCCTCCTCCTCCCCCTCCATGGCGCAGAAACCACCGATGGGAAACAGGCGCAGGGAGTATTCTGTTTCCTTTCCCTGCCTGTGAAAAAGCAGGGGCCCCATACCGATGGCGAACTCGTTCACCTTCACCCCGCAGAGCTTGGCAGCGGCAAAGTGACCAAATTCGTGAAGGGCAATAAGAATCCCAAACATGAGGATAGCAATCAAAATATACAACAAAGCGGCACCTCCACAGGGAAAATAGCAAAAATGACGGGCCCTTATGACGCCGCGGCCCGAGCGGCTTTATCGGCAGAAAGGATATCCTCCAGGCCAGGATTCTGCACTGAGGAAACGGCCCCCATGGCTTTCTCCACCCTTCGGGGAATATCCATAAAACCAATTTTTCCAGCCAGGAAATCCGCCACCGCCACTTCATTGGCTCCGTTCAAAATCGCAGTGGCTGTGCCGCCCTCCTTCGCTGCCTGCTTCGCCAGCACCAAACAGGGGAAATTTCTCTCATCGGGGGCGGCAAAAGTCAAAGAAGGGCAAGCCAACAGGTCCAGAGGCACAGCGGGACCGGGTAATCTGCTGGGCCAGGTAAGGGCATACTGGATGGGCAGGCGCATATCCGCCGTACCGAGCTGGGCCAGAATGGCGTTATCACAGTATTCCACCAGAGAGTGAATGATACTCTCCCGGTGAATGACCACCGAAATCTTTTTCAGCGGCATCTCATATAGCCGCATGGCCTCAATGACCTCCAGCCCCTTATTCATCATCGTGGCGGAGTCCACGGTTATCTTGGCCCCCATGGACCAGTTGGGGTGCCTGAGCGCGTCCTTGACCGTAACCGTCTCCAGCTCCTCCCGCTTTTTTCCAAAAAAAGGTCCGCCCGAGGCGGTTAGGATAAGTCGCTTTACCTCTCCCCGGTCCTTGCAGCCCTGGAGAGACTGGAAGATGGCAGAGTGCTCTGAGTCCACCGGGACAACTTCCCCGCCGTGTTTGCGGGCGGTTTCCATCACCAGCTCCCCGGCGCAAACCAGAGTCTCCTTGTTGGCAAGAGCCACCCGGCGGCCCTTTTCCAGCGCAGCCAAGGTGGGCCGCAGCCCCACCATTCCCATGACGGCGGTGAGGACTACTCCGGTATCGTCCAGCGTGGCGGCCTCCATGAGCCCTTCCATTCCAGAAGCTACTGCAATATTGGTATCAGCAAGTTTTATTTTCAGCGTTTTGGCAGCCTCGCTGTCCATACACACCGCCAGACGGGGCCGGAATTTTCGGCATTGGACCTCCAGAAGCTCCACATTTCGGTTGGCGGTAAGGGCCGTTACCTCATAGCCCAGAGCCTCTATGACCTCCAAAGACTGACGGCCAATGGAGCCGGTGGAGCCTAAAAGTGCAATTTTCTTCATGGCTCAACCTCCCAGCGCAGGCATCACCCGGACCAGAATTTCAATAAGGGGTGCACAGAAAATCACGCTGTCAAAGCGGTCCAGCACCCCACCGTGGCCAGGAAAAATATTCCCGAAATCCTTAAGTCCATACTGGCGTTTGATATAGGAAAAGGATAGGTCGCCCAACTGGGACACGATGCTTCCCAACGCTCCATAGAGGGCAAAGCGGAGATAGCTCACTTGCAGATGGAAGCCGAACTCCATGAGCGCTCCGTAAAGCAGACATCCCCCCACTGCCGCTGTAAAGCCGCCTACGGCGCCCTCCACTGTTTTCTTAGGGGAAAGCTCCGGGGCCAGCTTATGCTTGCCAAAGGCCATGCCAGCAAAGAGAGCAAAGGCGTCGCTGCAATAGGCGGCTACCATCGGAAGAAGAATGAGATATGCCCCCAACTCCATGGCGTTGAGCCGCACAAAGGAGGAGAGAAAATAGGGAATAAGCATGGCAAAGAAAAAGGAACCGCCCATCTTCTCCAGAGTCACCGTATAATGACTGGAAATGGCAATGCAGAACATGATGACAAAGTAAGTGAAAATACCCACCAGAGCAGCGTCGATGCCCTCCTCCAGGTACACCCAAAAGGGAATAACGCCGGAGAGAAGAATGGACAGGCCGGATACCCAGGGATTCTTCACAAATCCGGTGGACCACAGCACCTCATGAAGGGCCACCATAGACAGTGCGGACACCATTACCGCCACAAAAATGGGAGGCAGACAGAAAAAGATGAAAAATACCAGCGGCAGGCAGACCACCGCCACCATAACACGTTTCAACATACTCATACCCCTCCAAACCGGCGGGAGCGGCCCTGATAGGCAGCCAGCGCCTTGCGAAGCTCCTCTTTGCCAAAATCAGGCCAACATACATCGGTGAAATAGTATTCCGCATAGGCCGACTGCCACAGCAGGAAATTGGAAATGCGTTCTTCCCCACTGGGACGAATGACCAAATCAGGGTCGGGGACCCCAGCGGACCAGAGATAGCCGGAAAAGTCCGCCTCGGTCAATGTCTCCGGAGCCTTTTCCCCTGCCGCGCACCGGGCAGCAAAGGCTTTGGCGGCCCGCAAAATCTCGTCCCGTCCCCCATAGTTCAGGCAAATATTTACTTGGCATCTGGTATAGACCGCCGAACGCTCCTGGGTCTTTTCCGCCAGCTCCCGCAGCTCTGCAGGCAGCGGGGACAGGTCGCCAAAAAAGACAAAGCGGACCTTCTCCTTCTCCATATCCCGGATAGCCTCCATGAGGTACTTTTTCAGAAGGCCCATGATGGCGGAGACCTCCTCCGCGGGACGTTTCCAGTTCTCCGTGGAAAAAGCGTAGACTGTCAGGTATCGGATGCCGATTTCCCGGCAATACGTGGCGATGGTACGGAAGGTTTCCGCCCCGGCGGCGTGGCCCGCGGTCCGGGGCAGGCCCCGGCTCCTGGCCCAGCGTCCGTTGCCATCCATAATGATGGCAATATGCTCCGGAAGGCGGCTATAATCTACTGCTGTCTCATTCTTTTTTCTGAACAGCGGCATGACAAGCCACCTGCCTTTCCTTTACAACAATGGATTTCCCGCCGGAAACCGGCGGGAAATCCGTATAAGGTATGGTTTTGCTCCGGGACTTAGACCGCCATAAGCTCCTTTTCCTTCTTCTCGCACAGCTCATCGATCTTCTTGCAAATCTTGTCCGTCAAATCCTGGAGGTCCTTCTCTCCCAGCTTTCTGTCATCCTCGGTAAGCTCGTTGGACTTCTCCGCCGCCTTCAGCTTATCCATGGCGTCCCTGCGGATGTTGCGGACAGCTACCTTCCCGTTCTCAGCATACTTACGGACCTGCTTGGTCAACTCCTTGCGCCGCTCCTCGGTGAGCTGAGGGAAGGCAAGGCGGATCACTTGACCATCATTCTGCGGATTAATGCCCAAATCAGAGGATTGGATAGCCTTTTCAATCTCCTTCAGAACACTTTTGTCCCAAGGCTGGATCATCAGACTCCGGGGATCGGGAGAGGAAATGGTGCCCACCTGGTTGATGGGGGTGGGGGTGCCGTAATAATCCACTGTGATCTTGTCCAGCACAGCGGCATTGGCCCGGCCCGCCCGGACAGAGGCAAAGTCGCTGACCACCACATCCACGGTCTTATTCATCTTGCTCTCAAAGTCTTTCAAAACGTCCAGCATTTTACTTTACCTCCTTGATTAAAGTTCCGATTTTTTCTCCCATAACCACCCGGTAAATATTTTCCGGGTCTTTCAAGGCGAACAGCATAACAGGGATATGATTGTCCATGGAAAGAGATGTGGCGGTGGAGTCCATCACCTGCAGGTGCTGGGCCAGGACCTCCTCATAGGTGATGTGGTCATACTTGACGGCACCCGGGTCCTTCCGGGGGTCGGCCGAATAGACCCCATCAATATTCTTCGCCAGCAATATCACATCCGCATCAATTTCAGCGGCCCGGAGCACAGCGGCGGTGTCGGTGGAGAAGAAGGGACATCCTGTGCCGCAGGCAAAGATGACTACCCTTCCCTTCTCCAGATGCCGGATGGAACGGGAGCGGATATAGGGTTCGGCAATGGCTTTCATTTCGATGGCGGTCTGGACCCGGACAGGCACTCCGTGCTGCTCCAGCACATCAGCCACCGCCAAAGCATTGATGGTGGTAGCCAGCATCCCCATGTGGTCAGCCCGGGTGCGCTCCATTCGGTCCCCGCCGTCTTTGACACCCCGCCAAAAATTTCCGCCGCCCACAACAACGCCCACCTGGACGCCGGCCTCAATACATTTCTTGATAACCTGGGCCACCTGACCGATGACATCAAAATCCAGGCCACGGCCCGCATCGCCCGCCAAGGCTTCTCCGCTGATTTTCAAGAGCACTCTATGATATACCGGGCTTGCCATATTCCCATCACTCCGCTCTGATTTTTTGGGGATGATTCTGTTCTCTATTTTAATATAAATTTGCGGTTTTGCATAGAGGGGAATGAAAGATTTTACAAATTGTTTGCCGCTTTCTTTCCCAAAAAGGAGCCGCCCGCAGGCGGCTCCTCTCCTGAGCGGCTTTCTTATCATTGATTTTCCGCAATAATCTCCCTCATGGCCCGACATAGGGCCTCCATATCCTCCTCCGTGCCGATGGTGATGCGAAGATAGTTCCGGATACGGGGCTTATCCCACCAGCGGACCAGAATGCCCCGCTCCCGCAAACCGTCCAGAAGGACCTTTCCCGGCACCCTCTCATGGCTGGCAAAGAGGAAATTGGCGGAGGAATCGCAGACAGCAAATCCCATTTTCCGAAGCTCATTGGCCGTATAGGAACGGGTGGCGTTAATCTTGGTGATGGTGGCCCAGAAATATTCCTTGTCCCGGACGGCCTCCACCGCTCCCGCCTGGGCCAGACGGTCCACAGGGTAGGAATTAAAGGAATCCTTCACCGTATTGAGGGCTGCAATCAGATTTTCACTGCCCATAGCGTAGCCCACCCGAAGACCTGCCAGAGAGCAGCTTTTGGAAAAGGTGCGGACCACCAGCAGGTTAGGATGCCCATCGATAAGCTCCACAGCGGAACGGGCGCCAAAGTCCACATAGGCCTCGTCTATGATAACTATCCGGCTGGGGTCGGCTTCCACAATGGAGCGGAGGTCGCAGAACTCCATCTCCCGTCCCGTAGGGGCGTTTGGGTTGGCTATTACTACCCCGCCGCAGGGCTCCAGGAAGGCCTTCACCGGCACCGCGAAATTCTCATCCAACGGAACCTCCTCATAGGCAAGGCCGTAGAAGGAGGCAAACACAGGATAAAAGGAATAGGTGACGTCCGCAAAACGAATGGGACGGTCCGGATCAAAAAAGGCGGCGAAAGCGAGGCTCAGCACCTCGTCTGAGCCGTTGCCCACAAAAACCTGGTCTGGTTTCACACCCTGGTCCTGAGCAATGGCCTCCCGCAAGGCCTTGCAGGAGGGGTCAGGGTAAAGCCGCAGGTCGGCGGCAGCCTCTTGGATGGCCTGGACTACCATACGGGACGGGGGATAGGGATTTTCATTGGTGTTGAGTTTGATAAACCTCCGCCCCTGAGGCTGTTCCCCGGGGACATAAGGGGTCAGCTCCCCGCACCGCTTGCTCCAAAGCTCTTTCACTGTTCCGCCTCCTCACGAATGACCTTCTTGATGCTCTTTTCCGCCTTGGAACGGGGGATCATCAGTTCGTGGCCGCAGCCCTGGCAACGGAGCTTAAAGTCCATCCCCACCCGAAGCACCCGCCACTGGCGGCTGCCGCAGGGATGATTCTTTTTCAGTTCCAAAACATCGCCCACATGAATATCCAAAGCTGCCGCCCCCTTTCATATCTTTTTCTATTATAGAAGTCCATTTTCTTCCTGTCAATTCAAGTTGTCCCGTTGCATATCATATCTCATCCCGAAAATGCAAGAGTCAGACAGAAAGGATTTGGTGAAATTGACAAACAGCATTCTCCCGGAGGGCCGCCTGCTCCGCACCCCGGAGAACATTACGGCCTGCGGCGATAAGGATTCCCTGGCACAGGCCATGAGGGAGGGGACCGTGCTGGAGGGGCTTGCCCTTCTGTGCGATGAAAACCACGATTTACTGGTCCGGGTGGGGACCTTCACGGGACGTATCCCGCGGGAGGAAACCGCTCTGGGCATTGCCGACGGCTCTACCCGGGACATTGCGATCCTCTCCCGGGTGGGAAAACCCGTGGCCTTTGTGATAGAGGCTCTGGAGGAGCGGGACGGGGACCTTTCTCTCCTGCTCTCCCGGCGAAAAGCCCAAGAGATGGCCCTCAATCACATTTTAGAATGCTGGGTTCCCGGTCAGGTAGTCCCTGCCACAGTGACCCATTTGGAGCCCTTTGGGGCCTTTGTCGATATTGGATGCGGCGTTCCCTCCATGATTGGGGTGGAGCGGCTTTCTGTCTCCCGCATCGCCCATCCCAGAAACCGGCTGCGGGTAGGGCAGGAAATCTTTGCCGCCGTACTGTCTCTGGACCGGGACCAGCGGCGGGTCGTGTTGACCCACCGGGAGCTGCTGGGGACCTGGGAGGAAAACGCCGCCCTGTTCCGCCCCGGCATGACGGTTCCCGGCTATGTGCGGGGGCTGAAGGAATACGGAGCCTTTGTGGAGCTGACCGCCAACCTGTCGGGACTGGCGGAATGCAAGGCCGGGATACGGGAGGGAGACCGGGTCTCCGTATACTTAAAATCCATCTTACCAGAGCGAATGAAGCTGAAGCTGCTTATTATTGATGTGCTGCCGCCTCTAGAGGAACCGGAGCCGCCCCGGTATTTTATCACCGGAGGGGTAATAAAGGCATGGAGCTACGCCCCGGAGGGATGCGTCAAAGCCGGGGGTGAGACGGTTTTTTCAGAACCATAAAGAAGCGGGACGCATATTGCGTCCCGCTTCTTTTATTTTGTCATACAGGGAAACGGAAACAGCTGCTCCTATTCCTCTCCCTTAATTTTCTCCCAGTATTGTTTGGCGGCCTGCTCGTTTTTGTTGTCGCCAAACACATAATACTGCGCCCCTAAAAGAATATCAGGCAGGTATTGCTGCTTGACCCAGTGGCCGGGGAAGCTGTGGGGGTAGAGGTAGCCCTGCTCCCGCTCCATCCCCGCCGAATCTGCGTGAACGTTTTGGAGGTGCCGGGGATACTCCCCTGTCTTTCCCGCCTTCACATCAGCTCTCGCCGCGCCGATGGCCGCCACCACTGAATTGGACTTGGGAGCGGTGGCCAAAAGGATGGCGGCCTGGGCCAGGGGAAGCTGGGCTTCGGGAAGGCCCAGCTGCAAGGCGCTGTCTACGCAGGATTTTACGATGGACACCGCCTGGGGATAGGCCATGCCCACATCTTCACTGGCAGAGCAGAGCAGGCGGCGAATAGCGGTCATCATGTCCCCCGCCTCCAAAAGCCGGGCCAGGTAGTGGAGAGCCGCGTCTGGATCAGAACCCCGGAGGGACTTCATCAGCGCCGAGGCAATGTCGTAGTGGTCGTCCCCCTCCCGGTCGTAGCGCATGGCGGAACGCTGGGCGGCGGACTGGGCGTCCGCAAGAGTGACCGTTAAGGTTTTTCCCTTGCGAGGTGCAGCGTTCATCAGCAATTCAATGGCATTCATAGCCTTGCGGCAATCGCCGCCGCAGGCGGTGGCAATGTGCCGGGCCACCCCATCCTCCAGCTTGGCTTTGGCGCCCAACCGCTCCCCCATGAGGCGAAAGCCCCGCTCTACGGCGGGGAGCAGGTCATTGGCGTTCAAGGGCTTGAACTCAAACACGCTGGAGCGGGAAAGGACGGCATTGTAAACATAGAAATAGGGATTTTCGGTCGTGGACGCAATGAGGGTCACGTCCCCCCGCTCAATAACCTCTAAGAGAGACTGCTGCTGCTTTTTGTTAAAATACTGAATCTCATCAAGGTAAAGCAAAACTCCTTCCGGGGCCAGGAGAGTACCTACCTCCCCGATCACGTCCTTGACATCGGAAAGAGAGGCGGTGGTAGCGTTCAAACGCCGCAGGGTCCGGTTGGTCCGCTTGGCAATGATGTTGGCCACGGTGGTCTTTCCTGTCCCTGAGGGCCCATAAAAAATCAGGTTGGGGATACTGCCTCCCTCAATAATGCGGCGGAGAAGGCCCCCTTCCCCTAAAATGTGCTTCTGGCCCACCACCTCATCCAGAGTTTCGGGGCGGATCTCATCTGCCAAAGGCCGGTATGTCATGGGGTTCTCCCTCCCTTTTCATCTGTCCAGTTCCACCACTTCTGCATTTCCGGGGCGTCGCACCTGCCCTCGGCCCAGGCCACTGCCAGGCGGTAGACATAGAGACAGCAGCGATCCAGAGTCTGACCGGGAAAGCGGGCGCAATCCTGAAGGTAAAGCTCCTCCGGGTCTTTCCCCACCAGCTCCTCCACACAGGTAATGCCCAGAGCCTCCAGATGTCCCGCCATATTCTTCCCCACACCGGGGATGGTTTTCAAATCGGTCATAGATTGCCTCCCAAAAAGCAGAATGGAGAGGAAAAATTTCCTCTCCATTCTAACATATGTTCGAGCGGTTTGTAAAGAGCGGTTTTGGGGCATGGTATCCTCCGCACATCCGTGCTGCCTGTTCCCTCCGATAAACTCAATCGCGCTTCAGGCTCAAGCGGTTCGCCTATCCTTCCTCGGGCATGGCCTTGGGAGGGGTCGTAAGCCGCTGGCTCTCGTCAATGATGCGGGCCACCATGACGGCAGCCTCCGCCCTTGTCAGGGTTTTGTACGGCTCATAGGTGCCGTAGGCGTCTACGCCGCCTACGATCCCCGCCTCGCATAGAGTATAGACAGCGTCATACTCCGGGTTCCAATCCCGCTTCACATCGGGGATACTCGGCACAGTAAACTTTTGGGGGACAGTAATGGCTCTCCCCAGTATCGCGGCAAAATCCAGCCGGGTAGCCTCATCGTCATCCAGGTCATAAAGGGAAAATATACTCCCCGCAAGACCCTTTTCCGCAATGGTGTACCCCAAGTCCCTCCACCAGCGTCCGGAATACTCCGCGCCGGTGGCACCTGTCAACACCTCATTGGCCCCCTCGTCCTCCGGCACAAAGGCCAGCTTCCAGGGCTGCATGTGCCCCATGTAGGACCATTGGAGATACCCCGGGTAGGCTACTTCATTCAAGGTCACCGTGGCCGGAACCGTGTTTTCATAGTTCAGCCCCGGAACCTCCATCTCCAACCCCGCCAGGCATAGCCGCAGCCCGTAAGGCTCATCCCGGGAGAGATACTGAGTGCGCCATTTCTCATAATTTCCGGCGTCTCCCTGATGAACAAAGCCGCTGTCAGTGGTAAGCTTCATATGCCCGTAGTTCTCCGGGGCCTTCCACACCGAGCCATCGCCGCCGCTAGCCTGGTCATAGAGTCGGTAGGCCAGCATAACGCACTCGGCCTCTGTGAGTGTGGCGTTGGGAGAAAATGCGTCCTCCCCCGTTCCTACCATGATACCAGCCTTGGCGCAGGTTTTCACCCCGTTTTCAAACCAGCTTCCGGCGGGAACGTCGGCAAAGGTAATATCTCCGGCGCCCGCCAGCTTATCCTTCCAAATAGAGGCGTCCACCGGAGTAGGCTTCTCCTCTGAGGACAGGGGGTTGCGGAGCAGGCCAAAGGTTTCTTCTGCCTTTACCACCGCGTAGCCCTGGTCAAAGTCGCCCACAGCGCTGAACATCACCGGGACGACGAAACTGCCATACTTGTCAGCAAAGCCATAGGGCCAGCCATAGTCGTAGCCAAAGCCCAGGCTGTTGCCCAGGGCGTTGACGATCCTCAGTCCCTCATGAAGGGCAGCAGTAGAGTCCGAGCGCTGGTCTTCATCCTCCACCCGGTTACCCTGGGTGTCGATGTAGAAACTCTCACCATCCAGAGCCACCGAGGCGCGGCCGGTGGCTTCATCAAACATGTAGCCCTGCATAAAGCCCTTGGGGTCATAGGTCGGCTTACTGTACTGCGGCTCAATGGCCACATTCCCTTGTTTATTGAGAAAGCCTACCTTGTCATTGTCATCCATAAATCCATAAAGTCCGCACCCGGCATACCAAAGATCGGAAAAAGTGCCTATCTCAAAGAGAAACTTCCCTGTCTTGTCCATCAGGGTCCCGCCCCAGATGACATATCCGTTCTCATCAAACGCCCTAATGCCGCCCTGGTAGAACTGGCAGGGGATGACCTCCTCCCCCTTCTCATTGACATAGCCCCAGCCTAGGTCGTTGCCCTTCTCGTCCTGGCCGATGAAGACCCCCAGCATCCCGTTGGAGTAGCTCGGGTGTACATCCCAATACTTATAGGGAGTGAGCAGGTTGCCATTCATATCGGCAATGGCGTACTTCCAGCCCCCCGGCTCCATCACAGCCTTTGCCACCACCCGCTCCCTGGCGTCGTGGGCAGTATCGTAAGTAAAGTCCAGCACCGTGTTGCCGTCCAGGTCGATGATGCCCCACTTGCCGTTTTTCGCGGCGTAGGCCTGACCACTGCCGTCAAATTCCTCCACCGCATCGAAAGGTCCGGCCAAAATTTCGGTGCTATTGAGCACAGCGAGATAGCTCTGCCCACCCTTTACCAGAAGCATCCTGTCGGTACCGTAGCGGCGGATGAGGCCCTCATACTCCGGATACCAGGTAACCTGCAAGCCCATCTCCTCGCAGGTAAGGTTAACCTCCTCCATGGACATTTCCCACAGGGTAAGCTCCTCCTCCGCCCCGTAGGCGGAGAGCAGCCCAATAAACATCGCCAGCATTGTCACAAAGGTTATAAAACGTTTCATAGCGGCTCCTTTCCCGGTAAGCGGAAGGGCAAAAAAGATGGAGACAGCGGTTTATGCTGTCTCCATCTTATCATGGTTGCGGGGGAAAAGCAACCAAACTCAGCCCTCGTAAAGGGGGAACCGGCCGGTAAGTTCTGCCACCATGGAGCGGACTTCATCGGCTTTGCCGGTAAAATCCTTAGCCGTCATGCCAATGCACCTGGCAATGACCGCCATCTCCTCCTCTTTGAAGCCGCGAGTGGTCACCGCGGGGGTACCGATGCGCACGCCGCTGGTGACAAAGGGCTTCTCCGGGTCGTTGGGGACGGCGTTTTTGTTGGCGGTGATATTCACCTCGTCCAGCCTGTGCTCCAGCTCCTTGCCCGTAAGGCCCATCCGCCGGAGATCCAGCAGCATCAGGTGATTGTCCGTACCGCCGGAGACCAGGTCAAAACCTTCCGCCAAAAGACCCTGGGCCAGAGCGGCGGCATTCTTGACGATCTGAGCCTGGTAGGTCTTGAACTCGGGCTTTAACGCCTCGCCCAGCGCTACCGCCTTGGCGGCGATGACGTGCTCCAGGGGGCCTCCCTGACTGCCGGGGAAGATGGCGGAGTCGATCTTTTTGGCGTACTCCTCCTTGCAGAGAATCAAGCCGCCCCGGGGGCCCCGGAGGGTCTTGTGGGTGGTGGTGCTCACCACATCGGCATAGGGCACTGGAGAGGGATGGCACCCCGCCGCCACCAAACCCGCAATGTGGGCCATATCTACAAAGAGGTAGGCCCCCACCTCGTGGGCAATGTCGGCAAAGATCTTGAAGTCAATGGTGCGGGGATAGGCGGAGGCCCCGGCAATGATCATCTTGGGCTTCTCCTTTTTCGCAATCTCCCGCACCTTATCGTAGTCAATACGCCCGTCATCCCCCACGCCATAGAACACCATACGGTAGTTCTTGCCGGAGAAATTCACGGGAGAGCCGTGGGTCAGGTGGCCGCCGTTGGAGAGGTCCATGCCCAGCACCGTATCGCCGGGGACGCAGAGGGCGGCGTAGACGGCATAGTTTGCCTGGGCGCCCGAGTGGGGCTGCACATTGGCATGGTCGGCGCCAAACAGCTTACAGGCCCGCTGGCGGGCCAACTCCTCCGCCTTGTCCACACAGTAGCAGCCGCCGTAGTACCGCTTTCCGGGATAGCCCTCGGCATATTTGTTGGTCAAAACGCTGCCCTGGGCCAGCATCACTGCGGGGCTGGTAAAGTTCTCCGAGGCAATCAGCTCAATGTTCCGCTGCTGGCGGGCATATTCAGCCAGGATAGCCTCTCCCAGCTCCGGGTCCTGGGCGGCGATATAGTCCATCATTTCCTTCAGCATGGTATAGGTCCCCTTTCCATTTTTTCCTGTCGCATTTTTGCTTTTTCTATGATATGATATTCTCACCAATTTTGCAAGGGGCGAATCCGCCATGAAAAAGAAAGAAAGAGCGGCTATTATTGTTGAGGCGTTAAAAACGGAATATCCGGAGGGCATCTGTTCCCTGCAATACCCAAAGCCTCACGAGCTTTTGTTCTCCGTGCGGCTGTCTGCCCAGTGTACCGACGAACGGGTCAATCAGGTGACCCCCGCCCTGTACGCCCGGTTTCCTACCTTGGAGGCTTTCGCGGAAGCGGATGTGCGGGAGGTGGAAGATCTGGTCCACTCCTGTGGGTTCTACCGAGCCAAAGCCCATGACATTGTGGAGAGCGCCAAAATGCTGCTGCGGGATTTTGGAGGGAAGGTCCCTGACAATATGGAGGACCTTTTGAAGCTGCCCGGTGTGGGAAGAAAAACAGCTAACCTCATTTTGGGGGACATTTATCACACTCCCGGCGTGGTGATTGCCGACACCCACTGCATCCGTATTTCAGGACGGCTGGGACTCACCGATGGGACCAAGGACCCCGGCAAGGTGGAGATACAGCTTCGAAAGGTACTGCCGCCGGAGGAAAGCAACGATTTCTGCCACCGGCTGGTACTCCACGGGCGGGCGGTGTGTACAGCGCGGGTACCATATTGCGAAAAATGCTGTCTGCGACCCTGGTGTGATACATACAACAAAAAATAGAAAACGCAAACGATTTTTTGTCATGGAGTTCCTTTCCTTCATATACTGGCGTATCAAAGCCCGAAGGAGAGGACAAATATGGACCAATATTACCCATTTTTGACACTTCCGTTGCCCTATTCCTACGTCTCCCTCATGCCCTGCTGTGATGCCGATACTCTCTATGCCCACCACCAGTATTACGCCAACAGCGTCCGCAGCCTTAACCGCCTGACCGTTCGGTATGGCCTTATGGAGCGTAGTCTGGAGGAGCTAATTGCCGGGGAGCTGAATCTGCCACCGGTGCCGGAGCGTGAGATAAAAAATTTGGCGGGACTGGTTTACAATCACAATCTATACTTCAACAGCATCTCCGGAAGCGTGGGCTTACCCCCGGAAAATGCCCTCACGGAGGAGCTTCGCGCTACATACGGCTCTTTGGAACAGTTTTTGAAGCTGGTGATGGAGTCCGCCCAGAGCGTTTACGGCTCCGGCTGGCTCTGGCTCATTGTGGAGGGCGGGGGTCTTCACCTTGCCACCACGCAGAATAACGAGACGGTCAGTCTGGATGCGGTGGCTCCCATCCTCATCGTGGACCTTTGGGAGCACGCCTATTTCCCCATCCACCGTTTTGAGCTGGACGCCTATCTCCGGGACTGGTTTGCCCGCATCAACTGGGACCACGCGGAGGCGCTTTATTTGAATGCTGTGCAATAAGGAAACGGCCTGCCCCCAGGAATGCGGGCACGCAGGACTTTCCTCATAAAGAGGCGCAAAAAACGCCATCAGAAGCCAGTTGGTTTCTGATGGCGTTTATTCTCTACGGGGGCCTAGCCTATTTCGTCTCTGACAGATACCTTTGCAGCACCGCCGCAGCCTCAGCACGGGTTGTCTCTCCCTTTGGCGCAAGGGCTCCGCCGCCCCTGCCGGAGATAACCCCATTTTCCACCGCCCAACACAAAGCGTCCAGAGCATACCTGCTGACCTCACCCTTATCAGGAAAACCGTCCAGCGTCCCCTTGGCGGCGGGAGCGCCGGCATACCGCCAGAGCATAACGGCAAGCTGCTCACGGGTAATGGGGTCGCCAGGGCAAAATTTCCCATTCCCATGGCCCTCCGCAACGTTTTCCTCTGCGGCCCAGGCCACAGCCCCGGCATACCATGTGCCGGAGTCAACATCGTTAAAGGGGTCTCTCCCGGACACAGCGGGCCGCCCTGCGGCATTGTAGAGAATTTGCGCCAGCATTCCGCGGGTCAAGGCGTCATCGGGGCCAAATTGATTGCCTTTATATCCAAACATCA